>CABIKM010000012.1 GCA_902196205.1 Candidatus Methylomirabilis lanthanidiphila
GGCCGGCGTGGTGAGCGAGGTCGTGGAGTAGGGGGGTCAAACGGAAATAATGGAAAATCAGCGGATACGCATCAGATTAAAGGCCTACGATCACAGAATCTTAGATCAGTCGGCTAAGGAGATCGTCAATACGGCGCAACGAACCGGCGCGAGAGTGTCAGGGCCTATTCCGTTGCCGACCAAGATCAGCCGATTTACCGTGTTGCGCTCGCCGCACATTGATAAGAAATCGCGCGAACAGTTCGAAATTCGGACCCATCTTCGGCTTATGGACATTGTGGATGCACAGCCGCAGACCGTAGACGCGCTGATGCGGCTGGACCTGCCGGCGGGTGTGGATGTTGAGATTAAGCTCTGAAAACAGCGATCAGGTGTCAGCCTTCAGCTAGCTGCTGAGAGCTGATAGCTAAGGGCTACTTATTATGAGTATCGGATTGCTTGGAAAAAAAATCGGGATGACACAATTGTTCACCGAGAGCGGGGAGGCCGTGCCGGTCACCATCATCGAAGCGGGCCCATGTCCGGTCGTACAACGGAGGACGATCGGTACTGACGGCTATGAAGCGATCCAGATCGGCTATCGGGCTGAACGGAAGGCTCGCGGGGTCACGAAGCCGCTCAAGGGTCACTTCGAAAAGGCTAAGGTGGCCCCACAGAAACATCTCAGAGAGTTCCGCCTGAAGCCCCAAGACAGTTCACAGTACGCGGTCGGCCAGATTCTCACCGTCGGCCTCTTCGAGACGGGAGAAAAGGTCCAGGTAACCGGCGTCACCAAGGGGAAGGGATTTCAGGGCGGCGTCAAGCGATGGGGCTATCTGGGCGGTCCAGAGACACATGGCTCGATGTTCCACCGCGCGCCAGGATCAATCGGCGCGTCGTCGTATCCGTCTCGCGTCTTCAAAGGGCATCATATGCCTGGACGGATGGGTACCGATACTGCCAGTGTCAAGGGACTTCAGGTCGTGAAGATTCTGCCGGAGCAGAATCTGGTGCTGGTGAAGGGCGCTGTGCCCGGACCGGCGGGCGGCCTGGTTGCGATCTGTAAGCGAGGTTGAGGCGATGTCAGTGATAGTGTCAGCTCTGGATGCAAACGGTGCGAAAAGCATAGACGTCGCTCTCGATGAGACGGTTTTTGGTGTTGCCGCTTCGCCGCACTTAGTGCATGACGTGGTCAAGATGCAACTGGCGAATCGTCGCCAAGGGACTGCGTCAACCCGCACGCGATGCGAGGTTCGCGGTGGTGGCAAGAAACCCTGGAAGCAAAAAGGGACTGGGCGGGCTCGATCCGGTACCAGACGCTCACCGCTGTGGCGGGGTGGAGGGACGGTGTTCGGTCCCAAGCCTCGTGGTTATGGTTACGTCGTCCCGCGGCAGGTACGGGCAGCAGCACTTCGGGCTGCGCTCTCCGAGAAGGTTCGCATCGGGAAGTGTATCGTCGTGGAAAGCCTGTCGCTGGAGGAGCCGAGCACGAAGGCGTTTAGGGCTCTACTGGATCGATTGGGGGTTCAGGGGCGCGCCCTGATTGTGACAGAGCAGGTTCGGCAGGATGATGCGACCGCTATGTCCTGTCGTAATCTGCCCGATCTCACACTGATGCCGACGCAGGGTCTGAACGTGTACGATATCTTGAGGCATGACACTCTGATCATGACCAAGGGTGCAGTGAGCGCGATCGAAGAGGCGTGGAGGCCATGAGAGAGGCATATCAGATTATCCGTCGCCCGCTTATTACGGAGAAAGGGACGGATTTGAAGGAACACACCAATCAGTACCTGTTCGAAGTGGCCAGAGATGCCAATAAGATCGAGATTAAACGCGCGGTCGAATCGTTGTTCCGGGTGAACGTGCTCCAGGTACGCACGCTCTCTGTCAAGGGCAAGAAAAAGCGGCTCGGTCGGTTTGTTGGTCGGACATCCGATTGGAAAAAGGCTATCGCTACCCTGAAAGAAGGGGAAGCCATCGAGTTCTTCGAAGGAGCATAGATGCCGATTCGAGCATATAAGCCCACATCTCCAGGCCGGCGTTTTCAGACAGTGCTGGAGTACGCCGACGTCACCAGATCTACACCTGAGAAGGCGCTGCTGCGTCCCGCCAGGAGAAGCGGCGGCCGGAATGCGGCCGGTCGACTTACTGTGCGACATCGTGGGGGCGGGCATAAGCGACAGTATCGCCTCGTTGATTTTAAGCGTAATAAGCCCGGTGTCCCCGCCAAGGTGGCGTCGATTGAGTACGATCCGAACCGCTCTGCCAGGATTGCGCTTCTCCATTATGCGGATGGCGAGAAGCGGTATATCATCGGGCCCCTGGGTCTTCAGGTTGGAGAGCAGGTGATGTCCGGAGCTAACGCCGAGATAAAGGCCGGCAACGCCCTTCCGTTGCGCGCTATTCCCGTCGGCATGACGCTTCATAATCTCGAGCTCAAGCCCGGTAAGGGCGCTCAACTGGCCAGAAGCGCAGGATCCGGCGTACAATTCCTGGCGAAGGAGGGCGACTACGGCTTGGTAAAACTTCCCTCCGGCGAGTTACGTCGACTCCGGCTTGATTGCATGGCGGTTATCGGTCAAGTAGGAAACCTCGAGTACGAGAACGTGTCGCTGGGGAAGGCCGGACGATCGCGATGGCTTGGGATCAGGCCGGCTGTTCGAGGTGTGGCCATGAACCCCCATGATCACCCGCTGGGCGGCGGCGAGGGTAAAACGTCAGGCGGGCGCCATCCCTGCAGTCCATGGGGGAAACTCGAGCAAAAAACCAGAAAGAAGGGCAAGCCCTCAGATCGCTTTATTGTGAGACGTAGAAAGTAAGGCAGAGTGCGAGATGCGAAGGACCATCGATGTGAATTCGGATCCCGGATCTCGCGGGTTGCGTCTGAACGGAGGTTAGTGTGCCGCGTTCACTGAAAAAGGGTGCGTACGTAGAGTCGAAGCTCCTCAAGAAGATCGAGGGGATGAATGAGGGCAAGGAGAAGAAGATCATTAAGTCCTGGTCGAGGCGGTCCGTCATCCTCCCGGAGTTTGTCGGTCATACGCTGGCGATCTATAACGGCAAGAAATTTATCCCGATTTATATCGGTGAGAATATGGTTGGGCATAAACTCGGTGAATTTTCTCCAACCAGAACCTTCCGCGGGCATGGGGCGCACACCGCGCGTTCCAGTGCGCTCAAATAAAGAGGATCGTATCGATCATGGAATGTCGCGCAGTCGGCCGTTATATAGGAATACCACCCCGTAAGGCGAGGCTTGTCGTTGACCTGATTCGCGGTCGCGGTATCAGTCAGGCTCTCGACACCATGAGGTACACAAAAAAGTATGCCGCTAGAGTGATCGAGAAGATTCTCAAATCGGCGCTTGCGAATGCGCAGCATAATCACGGAGCGAAGAATATCGATCGACTGGTTGTGAAAGAAGCTTTTGTCGATCAGGGCCCGACTATCAAGCGATTTCGGCCTCGCGCCATGGGACGGGCAAACCCGATTAAAAAACGCAGCAGCCACATCACGATTGTCCTGACCGAGAAGGAAGCTGCCCTGTGAACGGATCTCGTGGGAGAGGCTACCAGCTTACTCCAGTGAGGTTCGGTGGATACGAGATGGCGGAGGTGTGATGGGACAGAAGGTGCATCCTATTGGGTTTCGGCTGGGCGTCATCAAACCGTGGCGGTCCAGATGGTTCGCGACCAAGGGTTACGCAGATGCCCTGCATGAAGACCTCAAATTTCGTCGCTTCATCAAGGAGCGGGTCTATCATGCCGGGGTATCAGGGATCGATATCGAACGAAAGGCGGATCAGGTTCGTGTGGTGATTCATACCGCGCGGCCCGGCATTATCATAGGGAAAAAAGGTTCCGAGGTCGATAAATTGAAAGCGGCGTTGTCCGGTATGACCAAGAAGCCGATTCAATTGGACATTGTTGAGGTCCGAAGGGCGGAACTTGATGCGCAACTAATTGCTGAGCAGATTGCGTCGCAGTTGATGCGCCGGGTCGCTTTCAGGCGGGCGATGAAAAAAACCGTTCAGTCGTCCATGCGGCTTGGAGCTCAAGGTGTTCAGATCGCCTGTGCCGGCCGACTGGCCGGGGCGGAAATTGCGCGGAGAGAATGGTATCGCGAGGGCCGGATGCCGTTGAACACGCTCCGGGCGGACATCGACTACGGGTTTACTCAAGCCAAGACCACCTACGGCCTGATCGGGATCAAGTGCTGGGTGTACCATGGCGAGGCGATGCCTGCTGCTGAGGCGGCTGCTAAACAGGAACGGGAGATGCCACAGGGGGCCCCACGGCGGCCCCGAGGGCTGAACCCGGCACAAGGCTAGGATACGCGATGCTGGCGCCAAAGCGAGTAAAATTTCGGAAGCAACACCGGGGCAGGCGATCGGGGATCGCCGTGGCCGGATCGGCCTTGGCCTTCGGGGAGTACGGTCTGAAGGCGTTGGAAGCGGCATGGATTACCAATCGGCAGATCGAGGCGGCTCGGCGAGCCATGACGCGCCATATCAAGAGGGGCGGCAAGGTGTGGATTCGCATCTTCCCGGATAAGCCGATCACGAAGAAGCCCGCTGAAACCCGGATGGGTAAAGGAAAGGGTGCGCCGGAAGGGTGGGTGGCGGTCGTCAAACCTGGGCGCGTTCTCTGTGAGATGGAAGGAGTGACGGAGACAATCGCCAAGGAGGCGATGCGTCTCGCTGCGCATAAATTGCCCATTGCTACGCGGTTTGTATCCCGTACTATGGCGATGAGCTGAGGGCAACCATGGATGCGAAGGCGTTCCGCGAATTGGGTACTGTAGAGGTGGAGCAGAAGCTTCACGACATGAGAGATGAACTCTTTAAGCTGCGGCTGAGGGCTTCGGTCGCGCAACTTGAGAACCCGGCCCGTATCCGGCAACTTCGTCGACAGATCGCCGTTGGAGAGACGGTGCGGAGAGAGTCCTTGCGTACACAGACATCATCAAAGGTGGAATCTGCGCCATGACCGAACCGAAGAAGCGAACGCGTCGAAAGGCCTTGGTTGGGGTTGTGGTGAGCAACAAGATGCAAAAAACCGTCGTCGTGATGGTGGAGCGTCTCGTGCGGCATGAGGCATACAGCAAAATGGTCCGTTGCCGAACGAAGGTGAAAGCTCACGATGAGGACAATCGATGCGGTATGGGGGATAGGGTCGCCATCGAAGAGGCTCGACCTATGAGCAAAGAGAAGCATTGGCGGGTAACTGAAATCCTGGAGAAAGCGGCCGTTTAGAAAACAGGGTATAGGGTATGGCGTATAGGGTCAAGTGCGAGCCAGCGAAAGCGGCCATCTGATACCCTGTCTCCTTCACCCTAAACCCCAAACCCGAGACCCTGAGTGAAGCTCGATAGGTGAAAAGTCGTGATCGGTTTACGAACAATTATGGAGGTAGCCGATAATTCCGGCGCGAAACGGATCTCCCTGATCAAGGTGCTGGGAGGATCCGGGAAGCGATACGCTCGCCTCGGTGATGTCATTGTTGCAAACGTCAAAGAGGCGATCCCGGAGGGTTCGGTGAAGAAGGGCGACGTCGTGAAGGCGGTGGTCGTCAGAACGTCGAAAGAGCTGCGGCGTTCGGATGGTTCATACATCAAATTCGATCGGAACGCTGCAGTGCTCCTGAATGAGCAGAATAACCCGGTTGGTACGCGAATTTTTGGGCCGGTGGCCCGAGAGCTGCGCGAGGCGCGGTTTATGAAGATCATTTCCCTGGCGCCAGAAGTAGTCTGAAGTGGCGAAGGCTGGATCTGTGAGGGCATGATGGCGGTAGGACAGGGGCTGCCGATCAAGAAGAATGATCTGGTTGCCGTAATCGCAGGGAAAGATAAAGGGAAACGGGGTAAGATCGTCAAGGTGATTCCTAAGACCACGCGCGTCCTGGTGGAAAAGGTAAATATGGTGAAACGCCACACCAAGCCGGGACACGGCTCGAAACAGGGGGGCATCCTTGAACGGGAGAACCCGATCCACGCGTCGAATTTAATGTTGGTATGCAACCATTGCGACCGCCCTGTCCGCGTCGGCGTCAGTCGTCTTGCCAACAGCCGAAAGGCGCGGGTGTGTAAAAAGTGCGGCGAAGTCGTCGATTAGGGGAAGGACGATGGCGCAGGCGACGAACACCAAGAAGAAAGAGAAGGCAGACGTGAAGGAGTCTACGACAGGGTCTCGCACAACGCCACGACTCCGCCAACGCTTTCATGAGGTGATTGCTCCTGCACTCATGAAGCAATTCAGGTATAAGAATATCTGGCAGGTGCCCCGCCTCTCAAAGATCGTCATCAATATGGGACTGGGAGAGGCTGTCGCGAATGTCAAGGTTATCGATGCGGCGGTCGAGGAGCTGTCGGCGATCACAGGGCAGAAGCCGGTTGTCACACGCGCTAAGAAGTCTGAAGCGGGGTTTAAGCTGAGGACGGGGGTTCCCATCGGCTGTAAGGCGACCCTGCGTGGAGATCGGATGTATGAATTTCTCGATCGTTTCGTGAATGTCGCCCTTCCGCGTATTCGAGATTTCAGGGGGGTCCCCGCAAAGTCGTTTGATGGTCGTGGGAATTACAACCTTGGAGTCAGAGAACAGCTTATCTTCCCGGAGATCAAATACGATAAGGTCGATGCGGTCCGCGGAATGGACATCGCGATTGAAACTTCGGCGAGAACAGATGAACATGCGCGGGCGCTTTTAGAACAACTGGGATTTCCCTTTCAGAAGAGCTAATAAGAACAGCCGTCAGCGGTCAGCTTTCAGATGTAAGCTGATAGCGCACGGCTGAATGCTCTGGAGTAATGTATGGCCAAACTGTCGCTGATTGTGAAGAGCCAGGGTACGCCGAAATTTAAGGTACGCGGCTATCATCGGTGTCGCACCTGCGGGCGACCGCGCGGCTACCTTCGGAAGTTCGAAATGTGCCGGATCTGTTTTCGGGATCTGGCGCTCCGGGGCGAGATTCCGGGCGTCATTAAGGCAAGTTGGTAGGTGAGTCGCGTCCCCTCCGATCGTCAGACTGACGCATTCCGGGTGTGGAGTATCATTACTAAACGTGGAGTAGGTTGACCATGATGACCGATCCGATTGCCGATATGCTGACAAGGGTCAGGAACGCTAACGCGGCTGTCCATGACAAAGTTCATATTCCTGCCTCGAAGGTGAAGGTAGAGATCGCGAAGGTCCTGCGGGCGGAGGGATATATCAAGAGTTTTAAGGTTCTCGAAGGCGATGTTCGCCCGGTGCTTCGAATCGATTTAAAGTACGGTGCAGGGGATCAGCGGATCCTTAGCGGCATTCGACGAGTGAGCCGCCCTGGCCTCCGGATCTATGCAACGTCGCGGCGGCTGCCTCGGGTCCTCAACGGGCTGGGTGTCGCCATCCTTTCGACCTCGCATGGGATCATGACAGAGCGTGTCGCCAGAGATCGCGGGGTGGGTGGCGAGGTGCTGTGCTATGTCTGGTAAGCGGAGCGCAGGCCGTTATGAGTCTGCTGCGTCGCGGGGGAAATAGGTAGACGTATGTCGCGAATTGGAAGGAAGCCGATTCAGCTCTCCGATCAGGTCAAGGTTGAGATCGCGGGAAGCAGTATCTCCGTTCAGGGGCCCAAGGGCAAACTGTCCCTACGCCTCCATCCGTCGCTGGCCGTGAAGGTGGAGGATAACCGACTTCATTGTACGCGGCCTACCGACAATAAGCTTCATCGTTCCCTTCATGGCCTGAGCCGTACGCTGATCGCGAATATGGTCGAGGGGGTCACCAAGGGGTTCGAGAAAAAGCTTGAAATGGTGGGGGTCGGCTATCGCGCCTCGGTGCAGGGTAGAAACCTCTCATTAATGCTCGGTTACTCGCACCCTCTGATTGTCCCCTTGCCGGATGGGATCAATGTATCGGTGGAGAGTCAAAATCTGCTGACGGTTTCCGGTTCGGACAAACAGCAGGTAGGAACGGTAGCCGCGAAGATCAGAAGTCTCAGGCCGCCAGAGCCATATAAAGGCAAAGGCGTGAAGTACGCGGGTGAGCGCATTCGTCGTAAGGCTGGGAAGGCTGGGGCGTAGGCTACGTCTCGGGGAGGAGTTGAGTTGGCCGGTTACGGAGGAAAACAGGAACGGCGACAGCGACGTCATCGCCGGATTAGAAAGCGCGTTGTAGGAAGCGCCGCCTGCCCGCGGCTCAGTGTGTTCAGAAGCGCCCAACATATTTACGCCCAGATTGTGGATGATGAGCAGGGCAAGACGCTGGCGGCCGCCTCTACTCTTTCAAAAGAGATCAGAGAACAGGGTAAAATGGAGAGTAAAACGGCGGCGGCGCGGGCTGTCGGCGAGCTCTTGGCGGGCAAGGCCTTAGCGGCTCATATTTCGCGGGTCGTCTTTGACCGCGGGGGGTTCAAGTTCCACGGACGGGTGAAAGCCTTGGCTGTCGGACTTGGAGAGAAAGGGATAAAAATATAGGTCGTTGGGACGCCCATGCGACGTTGTGAGCATGGCGCGCGTCACGTATCGCCGTGACCCTCCGACAACCTACTTCTGGCTTTCGATTTCGCAAAAGAGAGGGAGAGGATTTGAATCAGATCAAAGCTGAATCGCTGAACCTGGCCGAGCGTATCGTCCATATTAATCGAGTTGCCAAGGTGGTCAAGGGAGGGCGGCGATTTACGTTCAGTGCCCTCGTTGTGGTAGGCGATCAGAACGGCCATGTCGGCATCGGATTGGGAAAGGCGCACGAGGTGCCAGAGGCGATTCGCAAGGGGATCGAAGGCGCGAAGAAAGATTTAGTCGGCATATCGCTGGCGCAAACGAGCATTCCTCACGAGGTGGTCGGAAGGTTTGGTTCCAGCAGGGTGGTCCTGAAACCGGCGTCGCAAGGCACTGGGGTTGTGGCGGGCAGAGCGGCCCGTGCGGTGTTGGAGGCGGCCGGCATTCGAGATGTCCTGTCGAAATCACTGGGATCCGATAACCCCCACAATGTCGTGAAGGCGACGTTGAGGGGTCTACAGTCACTTCGGGCGCCTGAGGAAGTGGCGCGCTCGCGAGGTGTACGCCACGAAGGGCCGGTTGCTCAAGGGGCATAGGATGGATAAAGGTCTTCGAATTACGCAGCGGAAGAGTAAGATTGGTCACCCAGCGCACCAGGCCCAAGTTCTTGCGGGGCTGGGATTGCGCCGAATTAACCACTCTGTCGTACGCGCTGACACCCCGATTATTCGAGGGATGATCAGGAAGGTGGTCCACCTAGTTGAGGTGCAGCAGGTGGAGAGCGAGGGGAGAGAATGAGGCTGCACGAGTTAAAGCCGCCGGTCGGGGCAACACGGCGCCGAAAACGCGTCGGACGCGGCACCGGATCCGGACACGGCAAGACATCGGGTAAGGGCGAAAAGGGTCAAAAGGCTCGCTCGGGTGCCCATATCCACCCGTGGTTCGAGGGCGGTCAGCTTCCGCTGCATCGCCGCGTACCAAAGCGGGGTTTCACCAACAGATTTAAAAAGGTCTATGCGACCGTCAATCTGAAGGACCTGGAGCGCTTCGACGCCGGTACACACGTGACTCCCGATCTGCTGCAGGAGAGGAGGCTCGTCAAGGACCTGAATGCCGGATTGAAGGTACTGGCCGACGGGGTTCTCAGTAAGCCTTTGAGCGTGACTGCTCATAAGTTCTCCAAGCGCTCGATTGAGAAGATCGTCGCCTGCGGTGGGACGGTCGAGGTCATTGGCGCATAATGGACGGCATTGGTAATATCTTCAGAGTCCCAGAACTCAAGAAGCGAATTATATTTACGGCCCTCGCGCTGATCGTCTATCGAATCGGGTCTCATATCCCGACGCCCGGTATCGATGCTCATGCGCTGTCCTCGTTTTTTCAACAGGCGGGCGGTACGCTGCTTGGCTTTTTTGATCTCTTTTCTGGCGGCGCGTTGCGCCGTCTCAGCATCCTGGCCCTCGGCATTATGCCGTACATCAGCGCGTCAATTATCCTGCAACTCCTTGCCGTTGTCTTTCCACCATTGGAAAAGTTGAGCAAGGAAGGGGAGCAGGGGCGAAAGAAGATTTCTCAATACACGCGCTACGGCACCGTCCTGCTCGCGGCCATTCAGGCGATGGGGATCGCCATCGGCCTCGAAAGTATGCAGAGCCCTATCGGCGAGCAGATCGTGATCAATCCGGGAATCGGCTTTCGCCTGATGACGACGATTACGCTGACGACAGGAGCGATCTTTCTCATGTGGGTGGGCGAGCAGATTACCGAGCGGGGAATCGGGAATGGGATTTCCCTGCTCATCTTCGCCGGCATCATTGTTCGGATGCCTGAGGCGATTGTCAATACCTGGCGGCTTCTGACGACCGGCGAACTGAACGTTCTAGCGTTGCTGGCCGTTTTGGCGCTGATGGTATTGGTCGTGGCCGGGGTGATCGTCATGACGCTCGGCCAAAGACCGATCGCTGTCCAGTATGCGAAACGGGTTGTCGGACGGCGGATCTATGGCGGTCAGAGTACGCATATCCCATTACGGATTAACACGGCCGGGGTGATCCCGGTGATCTTCGCCGCCTCGATCATTGTGTTCCCCGCGACCATCGCACAATTTTTTAACCATCCCTGGATGCAGGCGGTGGCCAGGGCGCTCTCCCCGGCGACGGTCATCTATACGATACTCTATGCGGCTGCTATTATCTTCTTTACCTATTTTTATACGGCCATTATCTTTAACCCGATCGATGTTGCTGATAATATGAGGAAGTACGGAGGATTCATCCCCGGAATTCGACCGGGCGCGAAGACCGCGGAATTTATTGAGAAGGTGTTGGATCGGATCACGCTCGTTGGAGCGCTCTATCTGACGCTGATCTCGATTCTTCCGGAATTGCTGATCACCACGATGAATGTCCCGTTCTTCTTTGGGGGGACGTCCCTCTTGATCGTGGTCGGCGTTGCCTTAGATACCGTACAACAAGTCGAGTCCCACCTGCTCATGCGCCACTATGAGGGATTCCTGAAAAAGAGTCGAATTAAAGGCAGGTTGGGGTAGTGGATTATGCGGCTCGTGCTGCTGGGACCGCCGGGCGCTGGCAAGGGGACGCAGGCCAGGCTGCTAACGGCCAAGTTTGATGTCGCACATATCTCTGCCGGCGATCTCCTACGGAAAGCTGTGGCTGACGGCTCGGAGCTGGGGCGGACGGCCAAGCCGATTATGGCGAAAGGCGCGCTCGTTCCCGACGGGGTCGTCATAGAGATTATCGAAGAACGATTGCGGAGACCCGATTGCGCCGGCGGATATATCCTTGACGGGTTTCCTAGGACGTTGCGACAGGCTGAGGCGCTTTCGGAAGTTCTACAGCTTTTGCATGCTCCACTCGATTGCGTGATCAGTGTAGAGGCGCCCGAGGAGGATCTGGTCCGACGACTGGCCGGGCGACGAATTTGCGGGGTCTGTGGTTCGATGTTCCACATCGATACAAAGCCGCCGGTGCGGATAGGGATCTGCGATAACTGCGGAGATCGGCTCCTCCAGAGGGACGATGACAGGGAGGACACCATTCGGCATCGTCTCCGGGTCTACCGGGAACAGACTGAACTCCTGATCGCGTATTACGAAACACTGGGGTTGCTGAGGCGCATCGACGGACATGGTACGATTGACCAGATTGCTCAACGCATCCATCAAGCCTTCGGGGACGAGTAGGTACGGCCATGATGATCTTGAAGGCCCCGTGGGAGATCGATCTGATGCGGAAGAGCAGTCGGATCGTCGCAGAGACGTTGGGCAAATTGACGGAGATGATAAACCCGGGCCTGACTACCATGGAGCTGGACCGTTTTGCCGAAGCCTATATCCTAAGACGGGGAGGCAAACCGGCGTTCAAAGGTTACCGCGGGTATCCTTATACGCTCTGCGTATCGGTCAATGAACAGGTGGTCCATGGGTTCCCGTCGACCAGACGTCTTGAGTATGGTGATATTATCAGCTTGGATCTTGGAGTCGTGGTCGATGGTTATTACGGGGACGCTGCGGTGACGGTTCCCGTGGGAAAGGTGTCCGATGAGGCTAGACGTTTGATTGCGGCGACTCAAGGGGCCCTGTCGAGAGCGATATCGGCCGTGCGACCCGGCAATCATCTCTCCGATATTTCCCATGCTGTCCAGTCCACCATTGAGGGCCAGGGGTTTTCAGTGGTGCGACTGTTTGTGGGCCACGGAATTGGTCGGTCACTTCATGAAGAGCCGCAGATACCGAATTTTGGCCCACCGGCCCAAGGCCCCGTCCTCAAACCGGGATTGGTTCTCGCGATTGAACCGATGGCAAATGCCGGCGGCTCCGATGTCATGATCCTCGACGATCGCTGGACGGCGGTCACATGCGATCGTTCTCTTTCTGCTCATTTTGAGCATACGGTTGCGCTCACCGAGGATGGCGCGCAGGTGCTTACCAGCTACACCGAAGACGAGTCAGCCCAGGGTACAGGCCGCTGATGCCTAAAGAAGAGGCGATTGAAGTCGAGGGCACCGTCATCGAGCCATTACCCAATGCGATGTTTCGCGTGGAACTGGAAACGGGGCATAAGGTTCTCGCGCATATATCCGGAAAGATGCGCATGCATTTCATTCGAATTCTACCGGGCGATAAAGTTATTGTGGAGCTCTCTCCATACGATCTGACCAGAGGTCGGATCATTTACCGGTATAAGTAGCGTCGGTAGATGTCTCGGTCGGTCAGAAATTAGATGACACGGGGGTTGCGATGAAGGTTCGGGCGTCAGTCAAGCCGATCTGTGAGAAGTGTAAGATCGTTCGACGGAAAAGGGTGCTGCGGGTCGTCTGTGAAAATCCCCGGCACAAACAACGACAAGGATAGTCGAGTCGCGAACGAACGTTCAACGTTCAAAGTTCGACGTTCAACGTTCGAGACGTTGAACATTGAATATTGAACATGAAATGAGGGAATAATGGCACGTATCGCTGGTGTGGATCTTCCAAGAGAAAAACGTCTCGAGGTGGCACTGACCTATATCTACGGAATCGGCCGCCCTGCTTCTCACAAGATCTTGCGAGACTCGGGAGTCAACCCGGATGTCCGCGTCAAGGACCTTACTGAAGAAGAGATTACGAGACTGCGGCGAACCATTGAAGGCAACTACAGGGTGGAAGGAGACCTGAGGCGCGAGGTCTCAATGAACATCAAGCGGCTCATGGATATCGGCGCCTATCGCGGCCTCAGACACCGGCGGGGTCTCCCGGTTCGTGGCCAGCGAACCAGTACGAATGCCAGGACACGCAAGGGCCCTCGTCGGACGGTGGGCGCGAAGAGTAAGAAAACGTAGTCGGGTCGGTTGTGTTGCGGATCGCTGATCACTAAGCGACTGGAGGAAGAATGGCGGAGGAGGTAAAACCGAGGCGTCCGGGTGGACGGTCGGGGGGCAGGAAAGAGGCCAAGAATATCGCTCACGGCATTGCCTGCGTCCAGGCAACGTTCAACAACACCATTGTCACCATCACGGACATGACAGGCAACGTTGTCGCGTGGGCAAGTGCCGGTTCAGTGGGATTCAAGGGCTCGCGCAAGAGTACGCCATTTGCTGCGCAGAGGGCGGCGGATAGCGCTGCCCAGAAGGCGATGGGCCATGGCATGAGAGAGGTGAGGGTCTACGTCAAAGGCCCGGGCGCCGGTAGAGAAGCCGCCATTCGAGCCTTGCAAGCGGCCGGTATGGAGATTGTGGCGATCAAGGATGTGACGCCGATTCCACACAACGGTTGTCGGCCGTCCAAGCGGAGACGTGTATGACGCGGCTGTTCGGGTCGACACATCATCGGGTCATTGCTGAAAGGCGCGCCGGGCGCGCGATCTGCTGGAGCGGTGTTGGGACGTTGAGCAACACCAATCCCCTGGGAGGAGAGGTTCGTGGCTAGATATCGGGATCCCGTATGTAAGCTTTGCAGGCGAGAGGGGATGAAGCTGTTTTTGAAAGGGGATCGATGCTTCTCCGCGAGCTGCGCGATTGAGAAGCGCAACTACGCCCCCGGTATGCACGGCCAGCGGCGGACGAAGGTGTCGGACTACTGCAAGCAGCTACGTGAAAAGCAGAAGATGCGTCGGATCTATGGCGTCCTGGAAACGCAATTCCGAAAATATTATCGTCTGGCCGAGCGGCAGACGGGGATTACGGGTGAAAACCTCGTCAAGATTCTTGAACAGCGACTGGACAGTGTGGTTCATCGCCTCGGATTTGCCGCGTCCCGCGCGCAGGCGCGGCTGCTGATCACTCACGGTCACATTGTCGTAAATGGGCGAAAAACGGATATTGCGTCCTACCGGGTGCGTCCAGGCGACACCATCGAGGTTCGGCCCAAGAGTCGAGAAATCGCGACGATTAAAGCGGCTCTTGAAGGGGTCAAGCGGCGCACATCGCCGAGTTGGCTGGAGCTTGATGCGACCAACATGAAAGGGGTTGTCCGATCGATGCCGTCCCGGGAGGAGATCGCTATCCCAGTGGAGGAGCAGTTGATTGTTGCGCTGTACTCCAAATAATGGTGGGCGTGGGAGGTATTGATGATTCAGAAGTTTAAAAGCATCCAGAAGCCAAAGCGGCTGGAATGCGAGCTGGAGTCTCTGACCAGCACGTACGGCAAGTTTTTTGCGGAGCCCTTTGAGCGCGGGTTCGGATTGACCATCGGCAATGCGCTCAGACGCATCCTTCTCTCCGCCATTGAGGGAGCCGCGGTTACCACGGTTCGACTCGCCGGGGCGTTGCACGAGTTCTCGACCATTCCCGGGGTGAAGGAAGATGCGACTGATATCATCCTTAATCTCAAGGGGCTGCGATTCCGGATTAACGTTGATCATCCCAAGACCCTATATCTGAAAGTGTTTTCAGAGGGAGAGGTTCGGGCTGAGCATATCACTCCGGATCCCGATGTTGAGATTTTGAACCCCGATCTGCATATTGCGACCCTGGAGGCGGATGGCAAGCTTGAGCTGGAGTTGGAAGTTCGACAGGGGAGAGGGTATTGTCCCGCAGAACGAAATAAGCGAGAGGGGCAGCCTGTCGATATCATCGCCATAGATTCTATCTTCTCTCCGATTCGGAAGGTCAATTTCCTGGTTGAGGATACCCGGGTCGGTCAGATCACCGATTATAACAAGCTGACCATGGAGGTCTGGACCGACGGCAGCGTCCTGCCCAGGGACGCCATCGCATACGCGGCCAAGATCCTCAAGGATCACCTCGGTATATTCACGAACTTCGAGGAGGAGCCGGAGGGTGAGGGGGTTGTCATCGACGAGGCAAAGAAACAACTGCTGGACAACCTGAACCGGAGCGTTGACGAGCTGGAGCTGTCGGTACGATCGGCCAACTGCTTGAAGCACTCGGAGATTCGATATATCTACGAGTTGGTCGTCAAGAGTGAGGCCGAGATGTTGAAGACAAAAAATTTTGGCCGGAAGTCTCTGAATGAAATTAAGGAGATCCTTGTCGGAATGGGATTAACCTTAGGGATGAAACTGGAAGGTCTCCCTGTTGGCGAGTCGATTGCGAAACGCGGCGATAAGACCTCGAAGGCCTTAACAGGGGCCTGAGCTTGGCCTGGTGTTAAACGGTCAGGCAGGAGTGCCTGCTATGCGACACAGAAAAGCTGGGAGAAAGCTCGGCCGGACAACGGCTCATCGGGAGATGCTTCTCCGTAATCTACTGACATCGCTCTTCCATTACGAGAAGATCGTGACCACTGAGGCCAAGGCAAAGGAGCTGCGTAAGCTCGCCGATAAGGTCATTACACTTGCCAAGCGCGGGGATTTGCATGCCCGCCGACAGGCAGCCGAGGTTGTTCAGGGCGAGGATGTCCTAAAAAAGCTGTTCGACTCGATCGGAAGCCGCTATAAGGATCGAAACGGGGGCTATACAAGGCTGACCAAACTGGAGTACAGAATGGGAGACGGCGCCCCGCTTGCGGCGATCGAGCTCGCTGAGGTCGGTGCTGCCGTCGAGCCTTCGGCAAAGCCGGCCAAGCGCCGTAGCCGGCGCGGGGATAAAGGCAAGGCGCCGAAACCGAAGCCCGCGGAACCCCTGGCGGCCCAACCATCCGGAGCCTAATTACCCGGTGGGTTTTTGAAGATACTACGCACATTACGCATCAGATGCCCTTCCCGGTTCATTCGGGAAGGGCATCGTTGTTTTGGTGACGAGATGATTTCTCCTTTACAATGAGGCAGCCGTTGTGATACGAGAAAAGCCTCGGGCCGTTGAGCAGTGTGTGCGTTCCATGGGGTAAGGGCGATGAGCGGGGAAGAGATTTCTAAGATCCGTAACATAGCGATCGTAGCCCACGGGGGCGCAGGCAAAACGACACTGACGGAGGCGATGCTGTTTGACGCCGGCGCAACGCCTCGCCTTGGGAGGGTCGAGGATGGGACGACCGTCACCGACTTCGACGAGGATGAGATGAAGCGGAGGATGAGCGTCAGCTCAGCCCTGGCCTTCTGTGAGTGGAAAGGGTACAAGCTGAATCTGATTGATACCCCTGGGGCGTCTATCTTTCTGAGCGATACTCGAAACTGTCTGAGAGTTGTCGATGGTGCCCTTGTGGTGGTGAGCAGCGTCTCCGGCGTCAAGGTTCAGACAGAGAAGGTTTGGGCGTATGCTGAAGCAGACGGCTTGGCCAGAGTCATTTATGTCAATAAGATGGATCAGGAGCAGGCCGACTTTTCCCGAGCTCTCGAGGATATTCGTAAGAACCTCTGTGCCACAGCAACACCTATCCAACTCCCAATAGGTGCGCAAGCGTCGTTTGCGGGTGTGATCGATCTACTGCGGATGAAGGCCCTGATCTATCAGGACGAGCGGACGGGGAAATATTCTGAAGGAGAGATTCCGTCGGACCTGAGACCGAAGGTGGAACAGTGTCGAACGGCGTTGGTGGAGGCGGTCGCAGACAGTGATGACAGGCTGTTGGAGAAGTATCTGGAGGTTGGGGTCCTCTCATACGAGGAGTTAAAAGCCGGGCTGCGACGAGCCGTAACCGGCGGCAGGATCGCTCCAGTCCTCTGCGGTTCAGCCCTGAAGAATATCGGCGTTCACTCCCTGCTCGATCTTCTCACGGAACTCGTCCCGTCCCCGGCAGATCGCGACCCCCTCGCGGGGGTCGATCCGAGAAGCGGTGAGCGTCTTATCCGAGAATGTCGAGATGACGCTCCATTGTCGGCACTGGTCTTTAAGACACTCGTCGATCCTTACGCGGGTAAGATTAACCTGTTCCGCGTCTACTCCGGCACGCTTTCCTCCGATTCCGGTATCTACAATGCCACCAAGGGCTCTAAGGAAAGGATCGGCCAAGTCGTGCTGCTTCGTGGTAAAAATCAGGTTCCGGTTCCGGCAATTGGCGCCGGGGATCTGGGGGCGGTGATGAAGCTGAAAGAGACTGGGACAGGGGATACCCTCTGCGATGAGCGGAACCCGATCGTTCTGGAAACGGTTGGGATCCCGAGCCCCATCATCGAGTATGCCATTATGCCCAAGACACGAGGGGATGAGGACAAGATGAGCGTGGGCCTGCATCGGCTTCGAGAAGAGGATCCATCCCTTCAGATTCGACGCGATCCACAGACGAAGGAAATCATATTGGCTGGGATGGGTAAGGCCCACTTAGAGATTGCGGTCGATCGGCTCAAGCGGAAGTTCGGACTCGAAATCCAGATGAAGACACCGCGCGTCCCGTATAAAGAAACCATTCATGGTCGGACTGAGGTTCAAGGGAGACACAAAAAACAGACCGGGGGTCATGGACAGTACGGCGATTGCTGGATCAGGCTTGAACCGCTCCCACGGGGCGCCGGCTACGAATTTGTGAACCAGATAGTAGGGGGAGCGATCCCCAAGCAGTATATCCCGGCGGTTGAGAAGGGGGTCGTAGAGGCGATGGAAGAGGGGAGCTTGGCCGGGTATCCTGTCGTGGATGTGAGGGTTACCCTCTATGACGGTTCGTACCACTCCGTAGACTCCTCGGAAATGGCCTTCAAGATTGCCGGATCATTGGCGTTTAAAAAGGGGATCCTTCAGGCGAACCCCACCCTTCTGGAGCCGATCATGACGGTTGAGGTGATGGTCCCTGATGAGTGTATGGGGGATGTGATCGGCGATCTGAACAGCAAACGGGGGCGCGTAATGGGCGTAGAGGCTAAAGGAAAAGCGCAGATCATCAAGGCTCAGGTTCCTCTGGCCGAAGTATTGGAATATGCCACGCAGCTCAAGGCCATTACCGGCGACCGCGGTGATTACACCGTGGAGTTCTCTCACTACGACGAGGTTCCTCCGCATCTCAAAGAGCGGGTCATCGCCGAGTTGAAGAAGGCGAAAGGCGAGTAGACCGCCGGGATCCTCCCCCGCTTCTCGACCCTCCGCTTGATTTACCCTGTACAACCTCATAGAAGCGTGCTATTTTAAAAATGGTGGGCCAATAACGCCCGCTCTTTGTTTTATAGGGGGTGGTATGATATGGCTGGGGAGGTCGTAGAGCGAGTTAAGTCGATCGCCATCCCGCTCTTCGTGGAATTGGGGCTGGAGTTAGTGGACGTTGAGTTCCGCCGGGAAGCGGGAGGATGGATTCTCCGTCTGTATCTCGATAAGTGTGGTGGGGTGACCCTTGGGGATTGCCAACGAGTCA
The DNA here is from genome assembly GCA_902196205.1 of Candidatus Methylomirabilis lanthanidiphila. Lineage (NCBI taxonomy): Bacteria > Methylomirabilota (SeqCode) > Methylomirabilia (SeqCode) > Methylomirabilales (SeqCode) > Methylomirabilaceae (SeqCode) > Methylomirabilis (SeqCode) > Candidatus Methylomirabilis lanthanidiphila. The sequence continues at coordinate 18,635 of CABIKM010000012.1, forward strand.
GCGAAGAGTTGAGCGATCTGTTGGATGTAGAGAACGTCATCGATCATCCCTATACGCTTGAGGTGTCATCTCCTGGTTTGAACCGGCCGCTGAGCCGGGAGTCGGATTTTCTTCGTTTCACAGGTCAACGAGCGAGAATCAGCACCTCTCAGGTCATCGAGGGGCGACGGCGGTTCCTTGGCGTCCTGAGGGGTTACGAGGATGGACGGGTATCGCTGGAGCGGGAGGATGGTACGGTGGTCTGTATCCCTTATGCGCTGATTGCCAAGGCTCGACTGGATCCAACCCTGAAAAAAGAATAGGGTATAGGGTATGGGGTTCAGGGTTTACAGATGAGAAAGTATTCAACTCGTCGCCAAACCCGAAACCCCCAAACCCTTTATTGTGGTGTGCGATGGGCATCGATTTACTGCAGGTCATAGAACAGGTCGGACGCGAAAAAGAGATCGACTCGGCAGTGCTGATCGAGGCGGTCAGCGCGGCGATCCTTTCCGCCTCCCGTAAGACCCTTGGGACCGCTCTTGACCTGCGTGTCGAGTTCGATCAACCCTCCCGTTGCTTTAAGCTGTACGCTGTCCGAAAGGTTGTTGAGCAGATTGTGAATCCCCATGTCGAGATCGCTATCGATGAGGCCCGGCAGCTTCGTCCTGAGGCTCAACTTGGCGATGAGATCAAATCTGAGGTGCCGGCCAAAGAGTTCGGTCGGATTGCCGCCCAAACGGCCAAGCAGGTGATCATTCAGCGCGTCAAGGAGGCGGAGCGGGAGAGCGTATTTCAGGCCTTTCGAGCCCGAGTGGGTGAATTGGTGGCCGGTGTCGTACAGAGAGTCGCCAAGGGGAACGTCATCATTAATCTCGGTAAGGCTGAGGCCATTCTCCCTCCAAGAGAACAACTCCCTCGTGAAGATTATAGAGTCGGCGATCGGGTTCGAGCGTATGTGCTGGATGTGAAAAAACTGCCCAGAGGATCCCAGATCGTTCTTTCGCGAACGCACCCCGGCCTCTTGGCCAAGCTACTCGAGATCGAAGTTCCGGAGATCTATGAAGGGATCGTTGAGATCAAAGCGGTCGCGAGGGATGCGGGCGAGCGGGCCAAGGTGGCTGTGACCTCCCGAGACAGCAACGTCGATCCGGTAGGGGCCTGTGTGGGATACCGTGGCAGCCGGATTCAGGCGATCGTCAGGGAGCTGATGGGCGAGAAGATCGATGTGATTGCCTGGAAAGACGATCCGGCCTCCTTCGCCCGGAGCGCGCTCGCTCCGGCCGAAATTGAAAGCGTTGAAGTGGTCCAGGAGACGCATACGCTTCATGTCCTGGTGGCTGACGGACAGCTCTCCCTGGCCATTGGGAAACGGGGACAGAATGCTCGTCTGGCGGCCAAGCTGCTGGGCTGGAAGGTGGATGTCAAGGGCCGTGGCGAGGTCCAGAAAGAGCCGAAAGAGCAGATTCAGCCAGAGGCCGACGCCGCGGCGTCAACCGCAGAGAGTGCGGCTGATACGGGCCCGCCGTTGGCAGAGTTGCCGGGTGTGGGGGAGAAGTTGGCCGATCGTCTGGTCGAAGCCGGTCTGGATAGTTGTCAGAAGCTGGCCGATGCGTCGGATGATGCCTTGGTTCAGGTGGAGGGGATTGGTCCAAAGACGGCTCAAAAATTGATCGACGCCGCGAAAGCCGCTCTGGCTTCGGAGGGCACAGAGTAGATGGCGGCTGGGCCTTTTCGCTTGTGTGTCGGCTGCCGCACCAGCCAGCCAAAGAAGGGGTTGATTCGCGTGTATTCAGTTGCGGACGGCAGGCTGGGTGTAGACCTTGGTGGTGGAGTCGGACGAGGGGCCTATGTCTGTCCGCGTCGCGTGTGCCTGGAGCAGGCGGTCAAACGGGGTGAGCTGGCGCGTTGTCTGAAGGTGACGCGCACACCGGTGACGGCGATGGCGCTTGAAGAGCTGATTCGGGACGGAGTATTGCGAAAGGTCGCCGCGCTCCTTGGACTTGCGCGCCGGGCGCGTAAGGTTGCCTCAGGCGCAGAGGCGGTCGATTCGGCCGTAAAACGCCATTCAGCCCGGTTGATCCTGAGCGCGATAGACGCCTCGGCGAGCTCGGTGGAGAAGTTGCGGAATGTGGCCGTACAGGCGGGCATTACATGGGTGCAGGGTATGGGTAAAGAGGCGTTGGGGGCCGCTCTCGGGACGGCTCCTCGAACGTGCGTTGCTGTCACGGATCCGTTCTTTGCGGGGGCGATCATATCGGCACTGGATAAGATACCAGTAGAGAAGGAAGCGGGAGAGGCTGCTTGGTCGGACCGCCGAGTTGGGAGCGGAGCGGAGCCTCGGAAGGCATGGAGGTGATCCGGCGTGGGAATGATTAGAGTTTACGATCTGGCAAAATCGCTCGGGATATCAAGCAAAGAGCTCCTTGACCGGCTTGAGCAGTTAGGTTTGCACTTCAAGAGCCACAGTAGCAACGTCGATGAGGATCATGTGCGGTCGCTCCTGATAGCCGCGACGTCTGAGAAACAGAGTCGACCTAAACCCAAACTGCTGGAGACGCCTCCGCCTGTTCACGCGACGCCCGCAGAGAGCCGACGGCCCAGGACAGGGAAGGCTGAAGCACCGATCATGTTACCTGAAACCTCGACTCGTAAGCCTGCTCGATCTAAGCCAGCCGAGACGAAAGAGCCATCTGGCGCGAAACCAATAACAGAAGAGACGAGTCCCGCTGGGAAAGTGAGCGTGGTTGAGCACAAGGGACCTCAAAAGCCCAAGGCGGTGTCTAGTCTACATCCGACTCAGGAAACGGCAGTTCTCAAACGGCCGTCCGCTGTGCCGTTAGAGCCTCCTCAGAGACCCGTAGCGGCGGCGACCACCGTCAAAGCGGGACCGTCGTCGCAACCTCCAATACCCCCTCCGCCCGTGACTGTCCCTGGACCGAGAGCGACTGTGGCTCCGCCGGCGCAGGAGCCATCCGTCCAGGTGGAAGAGACTCAACGCGTGCTATCTGTCCCATCACGCCCGATCATTAAGATCGCAGAGACGATTACTGTGAAGGAGTTGGCGGAGAACATCTCGATGAGCCCCAGCGAGGTCATCAAGCAGTTGATCAAGATGGGGATCATGACCACTATTAACCAGCCGCTGGATGTCGAGGTGGTAAAACGCGCTGCCGACCGGCTGGGATTCTCGGTAGAAGTGATGCCCCTGGAAGAGACGACAGCCGGGGCGGAGGAAATTGAGGATCTTTCGCTGCTCCTGCCAAGGTCCCCGGTCGTGACGATCATGGGGCATGTCGATCACGGTAAAACCTCGCTGCTGGATGCGATTCGGCAGACGAATGTCATTGCGTCGGAGGCCGGCGGGATCACGCAGCACATCGGCGCCTATCAGGTCGATCTGCCGGGCGGTAAGATCACGTTCCTGGACACGCCGGGCCACGAGGCGTTTACCGCCATGCGGGCGCGCGGCGCCCAGGCGACCGATATCGTCGTCTTGGTTGTAGCAGCCGATGATGGGGTGATGCCTCAGACGCTGGAGGCGGTCAGCCACGCCAAGGATGCGGGCGTCCCAATCCTGGTTGCGGTCAACAAGATTGATAAGCCTGGCGCCGATTCGAACCGCGTCATGCAACAGTTGGCGGAACAGGGTCTGGTCCCTGAAGACTGGGGAGGACAGACGATCTACGCGGAGGTCTCGGCCAAGAAGAAAATAGGCATAGACCACCTGCTTGAAATGTTGCTGCTGTTGGCCGAGATTCAGGAGTTGAAGGCCAACCCGCACAAGGCCGCAAAAGGTGTCATTATTGAGGCAGAACTGGATCGCGGTCGTGGCCCGGTCGCGACCGTGTTGGTACAGCAGGGAACCCTCAAGGTGGGGGATGTCATCGTTGCCGGACTGCATTCAGGACGGGTACGGGCAATGAACAATGACAAGGGCAAAAGGGTTCAGGCGGCCGGACCCGCGACCCCGGTAGAGGTGCTTGGCCTGTCGGGTGTCGCTATGGCCGGCGATACGTTTGTCGTGGTATCCGATGAACGAAAAGCGCGTCAGATCGCGCTCAGCCGGCAGCAGAAACATCGCGAGGAGACGATCGTCTCGAAGCACCGCGTGACCCTCGAGGACTTGCATCGGCGCATCCAGGAGGGTGAGGTCAAAGAGCTCCGGATGATTATCAAAGGCGACGTCCAGGGCTCCATCGGGCCGTTTCGAGAATCGCTGGGACGGATCGGTACCGACGCGGTCCGATTGAAGGTGATCCATGCGTCGGTCGGCGCCATCAACGAGACCGACGTGATGTTGGCGTCGGCCTCTAACGCTGTGATCGTCGGATTTCATGTCCGTCCGGAGCCGAAGGCGCAGAAATTGGCCGAGCAGGAAGGCGTCGAGGTTCGGCTGTATACCGTCATCTATGACGCCATCAATGAGATTCGGCAGGCGATGGAGGGGCTGTTAGAGCCGACGTATATCGAACGGTCGATCGGTCGCGTCGAGGTTCGTCAGGTCTTCGCCGTACCCAAGGTGGGTGCGGTTGCCGGCTCAATGGTTGTGGACGGAAAGGTCTGTCGGGACAGTCAGGTCCGCCTTATTCGAGACAGCAAGGTCGTCCACAAGGGGCGCGTCGGATCGCTTCGTCGCTTCAAAGAGGATGTCCGAGAGGTGCAAAATGGATTTGAGTGCGGCGTCGGTCTGGTGAACTACAACGACATCAAAGTCGGCGATGTCCTGGAAGTCTTCGAGCTGGAATCGGTCGCGCAAAAGCTCTAAAAAAGATGTTCAACGTTCAACGTTTTAAAGAGGTTCAACGTTGCAGTTTGCTTTCAACCTTGAACAGTGAACCTTGAACTTTGAACTTTCAACCTTGAACTTTGAACGTTGAACATCGTTGTCCATGACTGTTGGAACGTGCCGCGTTGAGCTACATCTGGCCGGCAATAACTCACTCAAGGGCAAGCGGCGGGTAGTCAAAAGCATTAAAGATCGTATTCGAGGCCGCTTCAATGTCTCAGTCGCCGAGGTGGATCGTCTTGATGAATGGCAACGCGCCACGCTCGGAATCGCCTGTATCAGTAACAGTTCTCGACTGGTCGACGAGACCCTGACGAAGGTCGTCAACCTCATCGAGACTGACGCTGACGCCCTGATTCTCGATTATGCGATCGATCTCGTGACCCAGTGAAAACAGTTTCGGGTTTCGAGTTTTGAGTTTGAGGTGAGGGACCACTCGCAACCCGAAACCCGAAACTCGAAACCTCGGCTACTGCGGAGAGGATGGTAATGCAAGGCAGACGCGCCGATCGGATCAGCACACTGATACAGGAAGAGATCAGTCGTCTGATCTTACAGTCGGTCAAGGATCCGCGTATCCGTTGTGTGACGGTCACTCGTGTGCGGGTGAGCGACGATTTACGATGCGCGAAGATCTACATCGCCCCAATGGGAGACGGAGAGCAACAGCGCCGTGAGGCGCTGGCCGGACTGACGCGCGCAGGCGGGTTTCTCCGCGGGGAATTGGGGCGTCGGCTGTGTCTGCGCTATGTTCCGGAACTGGATTTTTTGCTTGATGATTCGCTGGAACAGGAGCTGCATCTGGCTGAGCTGTTCCGACAGATTGAAGCCACCGGGACCAAGGAGCCATAACGATGGCGAGCCGCGTCGATCTGCACCTGCACACGAAGGCGTCTGATGGCGCGCTTCGACCAGCCGAACTGGTACAGGCCGCCGCCCGTATCGGGATCCGAGTCATGGCCGTGACCGACCACGACAGCGTGAATGGCATCGCCGAGGCCCGAGAGGCCGCGTGTGATCTGCCCATCGAGGTGATTCCGGGGATCGAGTTGAGCGCGAGCCTGGACCGTGACGAGATCCATATCCTGGGTTATCTGCTCGATGTGGACGACCCATCCCTGCAAAAGGCTCTCCGGCGACTGCAAGAGGACAGGCTGGCTCAGGCCCAAGCCATGGTTGACCGGTTAGGCGCGCTCGGCCATCCGCTCCAGTGGGATCGCGTGATGGCCATTGCGAATGGGGGATCGGTCGGACGGCCGCATATCGCCAAGGCCCTTGTCGAGTGCGGTGCGGTCACATCGGTGGATGAGGCATTCTCACGGTTTCTGAGACGAGGGGGACCCGGCTATGTTGAGGGTCCCAAGATCCTCCCGCAAGAGGCGGTCCGCCTGATCAGGGAGGCCCACGGCGTGCCTTCGCTTGCGCACCCGATCATCGTGGGGGCAAGCGATTACCACCTGGATCTCGATCGACTGCTGCCGACGATGGTGGAGGCGGGCTTGGCGGGGATTGAGACCTACTACAAGGGATATACTCAGGAGATTACCGCGTCCCTGTGTGGGATTGCTGAGCAATATCGGCTGGTGCCTACCGGCGGGAGCGATTTTCATGGTGGCGGGGTTGTTGCGGATGCCGAGTTGGGAGGGGTGGAAGTACCCTGGGAGAGTGTCGAGCGTCTTCGAGCCAGAAAACACGAGTCGGGCTCTATACCGATGGCCTTTCAATAATCTGTGGTGCGTGTGATGGAACTCAGTGGGGTATTGAATATCAATAAGCCAGGGGGGATGACCTCCCATGATGTGGTGGATGTGGTGCGGCGTCTGCTGAAGATGCGCCGTGTCGGTCATACCGGCACGCTTGATCCGAGGGCGACCGGCGTGCTGCCGCTCTGCATCGGACGGGCAACCCGGATCGCGCAATTTCTAACCCAGGCCGACAAGGAATATCTGATCACGATGCGACTGGGTATTACCACCGACACCTTGGATGCTGATGGGAAGGTGCTGTCGCAGACGGATCATGTTGACGTGGATCCCGCCAGACTGCGGGAAGTGCTGGAGAGTTTTGTCGGGGAGATTCAGCAGGTGCCGCCCCTTTTTTCCGCGAAGAAGCATCACGGCGAGCGGCTCTATCGCCTGGCGCGCCGGGGCGAAACGGTCGAACGACAGCCGATTGCGGTGAGGATCTATGAGTTGACGCTGTTGGAGTATGACTCACCTTTCGTTCGATTCAGCGTCAGTTGTTCGAAGGGGACGTACGCCCGTAGCCTGTGCGATGATGTCGGTCGCATCCTCGGGTGCGGCGCGCATCTGTATGCGTTGACTCGCGTCCGGTCCGGCCGTTTCGTGGTTGACGACGCACTGACGCTGGAGCGGCTCGAACAGATCGTTGCGGAGGGCCGTATCCGGGACGTACTGATCCCGATCGGAGAGGCGCTGGGGCACCTTCCGATGGTGAGGATTCATCCGGAGTCGTCTCGAGGGGTTGTCCAGGGGGGCGGGATGGCGGCCGGTACGCTGCTCAGTTTCCCTGTGGAGGTGGAGAAGGGGGACCTTGTCAGGGTCCTGGGATATCGGCGCCAGTTGCTTTCGCTGGCTGAGGCGACGGTTGCCGGTCGGGAATTCTCCGCAGTCGATCCGCGCCGGATTGTCTTAAAACCGGTACGGGTCCTCGCCGGGCAATGATCGTTATCGAGCAGATTGAGGATCTGGAAGACGGGTATCCCTTTCCTGCGGTGGCACTCGGGACATTCGACGGGGTCCATCTCGGACATCGCGAGATTCTGGATCGCGTGGTGCGGCGTGCCCGCCGGGAAGGTGGAACGGCGGCGGTCTTCACCTTCGCGCGACACCCGATGGAGGTGGTGAACCCATCAAAGGCCCCGCCGCTCATTACGCCACTGGCGATCAAGCGCGATATCATGGCGGCAGTCGGCATCGACCTGATGATCGCCGTTAACTTTACCCCCTCGTTGGCTGATACCTCGCCGCGCGATTTTGTGAAGCGCTACATGGTCGATCGACTTGGGGCGAGGTTTGTGTGTATCGGGTACGACTTTGCCTTCGGGCAGGCCAGGGCCGGTTCGCCGGAACTACTCAAGGAGCTTGGCGAGACACACCAGTTCGAACTCGATGTGGTTCCCGCAATGAGAGTTGATGGCTGCGTCGTCAGTTCCACCCATATCCGCCGCCTGCTTGCACATGGAGAACTGCGGCAGGCGACTCGCTGTCTAGGACGACCGTACGCGATTCTGGGAGTGGTCGAGCGCGGCGCCAAACGAGGCAGGGGGCTCGGGTACCCAACGGCTAATCTTCCCGCGACGATGGATGTGATCGTGCCGGATGGCGTATACGCCGGTCAGGCATGGTTGAAGCAGGGGTTACACAAGGCGCTGATCAATGTCGGTCGAGCCCCAACGTTTGGTGGCGAGGCTCGGCGAGTAGAGATCCACCTGCTGGAGGCTGAGGAGGAATTATACGGGGAGACGATGACGCTCTTCTTTGTTGAGCGTCTGCGGGATGAGCGACGCTTTGATGACCCGTCGCTGCTCCGAGCGCAGATCGACCGGGATAAGCGGCAGGCGGAGACGATATTTGCCGCCTTCCCGCGTTTTGCGCCGGAAGAATGGGCTTTACTCTCGGAAAGGCCTGTGCTATCGTACTCGCGGTTTCAGGTATCTACTTAATAAGAAAGGAGGGCAGGGCTTCGTGGGCAAGGCGTCAACAAACAAGCAAGAGATCATTGGACAGTATCGGCTGCATGACACCGATTCCGGCTCCCCGGATGTGCAGATTGCGCTCCTGACCGGACGGATAGGCTATCTGACCGAACACCTGAATAGCCACAAGAAGGATTTCCACTCCAGGCGGGGGCTGCTCCGCCTTGTTGCGCGGCGCCGGAAGCTCTTGGATTACCTCAGGAGCAAAGATGCCAACAGATATAAGCAGATCATCGAAAGGTTGGGTATCCGTAAATGAGTTGCCGGGTCGAGCGGATCATCGAAGGAAAACCGTTAAGTATTGAAGCTGGGCGCGTGGCCAGGCAGGCCGATGGCGCCGTATTAGTTCGGTGTGGCGACACGGTCGTGCTGGTGACGGCGGTGGCGTCGAAACAGATGAGGCCGGGGATCGATTTCTTTCCGCTCACTGTTGATTATCAGGAACGAGCCTACGCTGCAGGGAAGATTCCTGGTGGCTTCTTTAAACGTGAGGGCAAACCTCACGATAAGGAAACCTTGACCTCTCGCCTGATCGATCGCCCACTCCGCCCCCTCTTCCCGGACGGCTACCGAAACGATGTACAGATTATCGCGACGGTCCTGTCGGCCGACCAACAGAACGATCCAGATGTCCTGGCGGTGTTGGGCGCCTCTGCTGCGCTCACCATCGCGCCGATCCCGTTCCTCGGGCCGATCGGTGCGGTCCGGGTGGGCCGGGTGGAGGGGAAGTTGCTCCTCAATCCCACCTATGCCCAGATGGAAGAATCCGACATCGATATCGTGGTCGCAGGGACCCGAAGCGCTGTGGTGATGCTGGAGGCCGGAGCTAACGAGGTCCCTGAGGACGCGATGGTTGAGGCGATTGAATTCGGTCACAAGGGGATCCAGCCCATGATCGACATGGTGCTGGAACTGGCTCAAGCACTGCGAGTCGAAAAGGTCCCCTTCCAGGTGGCGCCTCCGGATCCTGAGTTGCGTGAGCGCGTCAGCTCGCTGGCCCGCCAGGGACTTCGGACCCTGGCCGGGATTGCCGAGAAGGAGGAGCATCGTAATCGTCGGCGACAGCTCTTCGATGAGGTCATGGCGGCGTTCGGTAATGAGCCTGAGGATCGAAAGGCGGTTGTCGGGGAGCTGTTCGAAGCGATTGAGCACGAAGAGTTGCGCGGAATGATTCTGGAAGAAGGGAGGCGGGCGGACGGACGGTCGCTCGAGGAGGTCCGGCCGATCACCGCCGAGGTCGGAGTCCTGCCAAGGACTCACGGATCGGCCCTCTTTACCAGGGGTCAAACGCAGGCGCTCGTGACCACCACGCTCGGCACGTCGGAAGACGAACAGCGTCTGGACGATCTCGAGGGAGAAGGCACCAAACGATTTATGCTCCATTACAACTTTCCGCCGTTCAGTGTGGGCGAGGTTAGATTCATGCGCGGTCCAGGGCGGCGTGAGATCGGGCACGGGGCGCTTGCCGAGCGGGCGCTTCTCGCGGCACTACCGCCGAAGGAGGAGTTCTCGTATACCCTTCGGATCGTCTCGGATATTCTCGAATCGAACGGCTCGTCCTCCATGGCCACGGTGTGCGGGGCGAGCCTCAGCTTGATGGATGCGGGGGTGCCGATCCGGTCGGCGGTGGCCGGAGTCGCCATGGGGCTTGTCGTCGAGGGTGAGCGGACGGCAATACTCACCGATATCATCGGGCTCGAGGATCATCTTGGCGACATGGATTTCAAGGTGGCCGGCACCCGGAAAGGGATCACTGCGCTGCAACTGGATATCAAAACCCAAGGGATTGCGCCGAACCTCATGCCGAAGGCGCTGGATCAGGCCAGGCGTGCCCGTCTTCACATCTTGGATCAGATGGACCACGCCATCGCGGAGCCTCGATTGAGCATCTCGGTGTATGCGCCGCGTATCATTACGATAATGATCCCGGTGGACAAGATCCGTGATGTGATCGGTCCGGGCGGTAAGGTGATTCGCGGGATTGTGGCCGACTCCGGGGCGAAGATCGATGTGTCGGATGACGGGCGGGTCGAGATCGCCTCGGTCGATGGAGAGGCCGCGCAGAAGGCGTTGTCGATTATCAGCAAGATCGTCGAGGTTCCTGAAGTCGGCAAGGTCTATCAGGGGAAGGTGGTCAAGATTATGGACTTCGGGGCCTTCGTACAGATTCTGCCTGGCACCGACGGCCTGCTGCACATCTCGCAGATTGCCGAACACCGGGTCAAGCGCGTCGAGGATGTCTTGGCGGAAGGGGACGAGGTCATGGTGAAGGTGATCGACGTCGACAAGAACGGGAAGATCCGCTTGAGCCGGAAAGAGGTGGCGCAATCGGAGGCGTAGGTCAAGGTGGAATAGAGGTCATCTGAAGTTCATGGGTCGTCTCTCCTATAATCGCCAAGTGTTACCGAACGGGATGGTCGTACTCACTGAGCGGATGCCCGCCGTCAAGTCGGCGGCGATCGGCATGTGGGTGCGGGTCGGATCGCGGGATGAGGCGGGAGAGGTGGCCGGCATCTCCCACTTTATCGAGCACATGCTGTTCAAGGGGACCCGGCGGCGGAGCGCGCAAGACATCGCCATGGCGATCGACGCCGTTGGCGGTACGCTCGACGCCTTTACGAGCCGCGAGACCACTTGTTTCTATGCCAAGGTTCTGGGCGAGCATCTACCGCTCGCTATCGATATCCTCGCCGATACCTTTCTCCACTCGAATCTTGATCCTAAAGATATTGAACGGGAGCGGGACGTCGTGCTCCAGGAGATCAAGATGGTGGAGGATACTCCTGATGACCTGGTCCACGACCTCTTTGCGGAGGCGATCTGGAGCGATCACCCGGTGGCTAGACCGATCCTGGGGCGGAAGGAGACGGTGCGTGCTTTTACGCAAGACGATGTTCGCTCCCACATGGATCGCTTCTATCGGCCGAATCGGACCGTCGTGGTGGCAGCAGGCGATCTGGAGCACGAGCGGCTGGTCGACCTGGTCGCGCAGGCATTCAACGGGTTTGAAGGTCGATCCGTGTACGCCGATCTTCCGCCGCCAAGCTGTACGGCGACGGTCAGGGTGGAGGAGCGCGATACGGCCCAGCTTCACATGTGCCTCGGTATGGATGGCCTGCCGCACGCCCACAAGGATCGCTACGCCCTCTACCTGCTCAATGCCATGCTGGGCGGCAGCATGAGCTCCAGACTCTTTCAGGAGATTCGTGAAAAACGGGGTCTGGCCTATTCGATCTACTCTTACCAGGCCTCCTATCGTGATTGTGGCTTGCTGGTCGTGTATGCCGGGACGAATCCGGACTCTTCAGGCCAGGTCGTCGACCTGATTCGGACCGAGTGCGCCCGTCTGCGGAATCAACCGATCGATCCCGGTGACCTCCAACGGGCAAAGGATCAGCTCAAGGGGAGTCTGCTCCTTGGGCTTGAGGGGACCAGCAGTCGGATGACGCGCCTGGCGAAGACCGAGATCTATTTCGAGGGTACCTATAGCCTGGATGATATTATTGCCGGGATCGATTCAGTGTCCAGCGATCAATTCGAATCGCTGACGAGAAGGATCTTGCGCGACGAGGCATTTGCTATTACCACCATCGGCCCTGTCGCCCAGGCGGCCCTGCTCTCCTAAAAACAGGGTATAGGGTGTAGGGTGTTCAGACGCAATAGTCAAAGATTTGTCCTAACCACTAACCACTAATCCCTAGTCACTAGCCACTGATTTCAATGATTCCCCGTTACGCGCTTCCCCGAATGGTGTCCGTATGGGAGCCGCAGAGCCGCTATGCGGCCTGGTTGCGGATCGAGCTGCTGGCGTGCGAGGCCTGGGCGGACCTGGGTGTCGTTCCGCGTGAGGCGTTGGCCGTAATCCAGGAGCGAGCCGGCTTCGACATCAACCGCATCCAGGAGATCGAACGAGAAGTTCGCCACGACGTCATTGCCTTTGTCTCCGCGGTGGCGGAGCGCGTCGGTCCGGAGGCGCGCTATTTGCACTTCGGACTGACCTCCTACGATGTTGTGGATACGGCCCTGGCGGTGCTGCTTCAGCAGGCGTCCGGCATTCTCCTGGAAGACCTGGAGGCCCTCTCTCGGGCGCTCGCCGATCTCGCCAGACGCTATAAGCGTACCATGATGATCGGGCGGACGCATGGGATCCATGCCGAGCCGACAACCTTTGGTCTGAAGCTGGCGCTCTGGTACTGCGAAGTGGAGCGCAATCTCGACCGCCTCCGCCGGGCCAGGGAGAGTGTCGCGTACGGCAAACTCTCCGGCGCCGTCGGGACCTTTGCCCACCTGCCGCTCTCTGTGGAGCAGTTTGTCTGCGCCCGGCTTGGGTTGAAGCCGGCGCCGATTTCCAGCCAGATTCTCTCCAGGGATCGACACGCTGAATTCCTGCAGACGCTTGCGCTGATCGGAACCTCTCTCGATAAGTTTGCCACCGAGATCCGCCACCTGCAACGGACCGAGGTGCGCGAGGTCGAGGAGCCGTTTGTCGAGGGCCAGAAGGGCTCATCGGCCATGCCGCACAAGCGGAACCCGGTCGCCTGTGAACAGGTGTCAGGACTGGCGAGGCTGCTGAGGAGCTACGCCCAGTCGGGTCTGGAGAACGTGCCGCTCTGGCACGAACGCGACATCAGCCACTCCTCCGTGGAGCGGGTGATTCTGCCTGATGCGACCATCCTGCTTGACTACCTGTTGGTTCGGTTCCGGGAGGTTCTTGAAGGTCTTCGGGTCTATCCGGATCGAATGCGGCACAATCTGGAGCTGACGGGAGGGCTGGTATTTTCGGAGGCGGTGTTGCTGGCGCTGATCGGGAAGGGGCTCACCCGGGAAGCGGCCTACCGGCTGGTGCAGGGACATGCCATGCGGGCGTGGGAGTCGGGTGACGCCTTTAAGCCGCTTCTGCTGGCCGATTCCGAAATCCGCCGACACCTCTCGCCCGACGAGATTGAAAGCTGCTTTGATCTGGGCTATCATCTGCGGCATCTGGATGACATCTTTACTCGCGTGGGTCTCTAGTGTCCTGTTTCTGAAATTCGTTGCATATTCCTGGACGTCATTCCGGCCAAGCCAGCACAGCGGGCGCGAGCCGGAATCCAGGGAATAGCGTGGGTTCTGGATTCCTGCTTTCGCAGGAATGACGATAAATAGGACGTTGACTTCTTTAGCGAACTTCTGGTTCACGACACTAGCGACGCCAGGCGTCGACACTCAACACCAAAAAATAAAAACTCAAAGATGCTAACTGCAAAGATTTATGTGACCTTGAAGCCGGGTGTCCTCGACGCCCAGGGCGATACGGTACGATCGGCCCTTGAGACACTGGGGTTTGAGGGGCTGGCGGACGTCCGGGTTGGAAAGTTTATGGTGCTGACGCTGAACGGCTCGACGAAGGAGCAGGCGACGGCGCAGGTTGATGAGATGTGCAGGCGGTTGCTCGCCAACCCGGTGATTGAAGAGTACCGCTTCGAGATAGAGGAAGCCGCCGGATGAAGTTCGGCATTGTGGTCTTTCCCGGCTCCTGGAGCCACCAGGACTTCTATCATGTCATCGTGAACGTCCTGAAGGAGGAGGCCTGCTACCTCTGGCACAAGGAGGCCGATCTTTACGACTCGGATTGCGTGATCCTTCCAGGCGGATTTGCCCACGGCGACTACTTGCGGTCCGGCGCGATCGCGCGACTGTCGCCCGTCATGCGCGCCGTAGCGGCCTTTGCTGATGCGGGCGGCCTGGTCCTCGGGAGTTGCAACGGGTTTCAGGTCCTGACCGAGGCAGGGCTGCTGCCCGGCGCGCTCTTGTCCAACGACTGCCTGCATTACCGCTGCCGATGGGTCCATCTGAGGACGGAGAGCCGACGGACCCCCTTTACGACCGTCATGCAGCCTGGGCAGGTGGTGCGAATGCCGATTTCGCATGGCGACGGGCGATACTATATCGACCAGACCGGCTGGAAGAAACTGGTCGACGGCGACCAGATCGTCTTTCGCTATTGCGATGCCACGGGGGCGCTGACGAACGATGCGAACCCGAACGGGTCGCTGGACCATATCGCCGGTATCTGCAACGAGCGCCGCAACGTCCTCGGATTGATGCCGCATCCGGAACGGGCTGCCGAGCCGATCCTGGGTTCCGAGGACGGCGGCCTGATGTTTGCGTCGATCCTCGATACCTTTGTCCGCTCCCCGCTTACGACATGCGGGGACAGGACCTGAGGTCTCCGCAATGACCGTATCGGTGATGTCCCCGGATCTGATCGCGTCACACGGCCTGACGACCGACGAGTACGACAGGATCGTGGCGATGATAGGTCGTGAGCCGAACCTGGTCGAGCTGGGGATGTTCGGCGCGATGTGGTCGGAACACTGCAGCTATAAAAGCTCGCGTGTCCATCTGGCGACGCTGCCGACCGAGGGTCCGCGCATCCTCCAGGGGCCTGGGGAGAATGCAGGCATCATTGACATCGGGGATGGGCTTGCGCTGGTCTTCAAGATGGAAAGCCACAACCACCCGTCGTTCATCGAGCCGTATCAGGGGGCCGCGACTGGCGTGGGGGGGATTATCCGGGATATCTTCACCATGGGCGCAAGGCCGATCGCGCTGTGTGATTCGCTCCGTTTCGGGCCGCTGACCGACCCGAAAAATCGCTACCTGTTCAGCCGTGTGGTTGCCGGCATTGCCGGGTATGGGAATGCGGTGGGCGTGCCGACCGTAGGCGGCGAGGTGGGATTCGCCGAGCCGTACAGCGGCAACCCGCTGGTGAATGTGCTGTGTGTCGGGATCGCGCGGAAGGATCGGTTGTTCTTTTCCGGAGCCGGCGGGATCGACAACCCGGTGATCTATGTCGGGGCCAAAACCGGACGCGACGGCATCCATGGCGCCACGATGGCCTCCGGCGTCTTCGATGAGGGGGCTGAGGCGAGAAGGCCAACCGTCCAGGTTGGCGACCCGTTCCGTGAAAAGCTGCTGATCGAGGCCTGTCTGGAGCTGATGGCAGGGGACGATCTGGTCGCGGTCCAGGATATGGGGGCGGCGGGGTTGACCTGCGCAACCGCCGAGATGGCCGCTCGGGGCGGTACCGGAATCGAGATCGACTTGGCCCGTGTCCCCCGGCGAGAGCCCGGGATGACGGCCTATGAACTGATGCTCTCGGAATCGCAGGAGCGGATGCTGGTCGTCGCGAAAGCGGGAAGCGAGGAGCGGGTTCGAACAGTCTTTGAGAAGTGGGACCTTGATGCGGCCGTCATCGGGCGCGTCACAGAAGGGGGATTGCTGCGGGTCCTGGATCATGGCAGTCCGGTCGCGGAGATTCCGGCCGGCGCCCTGGCTTCGGACGCGCCCGCGTATCACCGGCCGAGCAGCCGTCCTGCCGAGGCCGATGCGCGGCAACGGCTCGACCTGGATCGCATCCCGCTGCCTGACGACTATGCGGCTGTCCTGTTGGAGCTGTTGCGGTCACCCAACCTCTGCTGCAAGGAGCGAATCTGGGAGCGCTACGACCACATGCTGTTCCTCGGCACGATTGTCGGGCCCGGGTCGGACGCCGTGGTCCTGCGGCTACCTGGTGGGGGCCGACGCGCCATTGCGCTCTCTGTTGACGGCAATGGCCGCTACTGCACCGTCGATCCCTATCGGGGCGCCATGATCGCCGTCGCCGAGGCAGCCAGAAACGTTGTCTGCGCGGGTGGCGAGCCGCTCGCCATCACCAACTGCCTGAACTTTGGCAACCCGGAGCGCCCGGAGATCATGTGGCAGTTCGTTGAAGCGGTCAAGGGGATCGGCGAGGCCTGCCGAGCCCTCCAGACCCCCGTGACCGGCGGCAATGTGAGTTTATACAATGAAACATCAGGCAACGCGATATTCCCCACACCGATGATCGGAATGGTCGGCCTCCTGGACGATGTGAGCTACGCGACAGGCCAGTGGTTCAAGTGTGAAGGGGATCTGGTGGCGCTCATCGGAGAGACACGGGCAGAGCTGGGGGCCAGCGAGTATCTGGCGACCCGATTCGACCTGGTACAGGGCGAGCCGCCATCGTTGGATCTGGCGAAAGAGCGAGCCGTACAGCGCGTCTGTCTCGAGGCGATCCGAGCGGGGATCATCAGCTCGGCGCACGACTGCTCGGATGGGGGGCTGGCCATCGCACTGGCAGAGTCTTGTCTGGGACCGACGCCGATCGGTGTCGATGTCCAACTGACGGATACGATCCGTCCCGATGCGTTGCTCTTTGGAGAATCACAATCCCGAATCGTCGTCTCCCTTAAGGCGGCTGACTGGCCGAGACTAGAGGCGATTGCTGCGGCGCATCAGGTCCCTGTGGCGCGTCTTGGAACGGTTGGGGGGACCAGATTTCAGCTTCGCGCCCCGGCGTGCGGGGTTGAGCTTTCTGTGGCAGAGATCGAAAGTGCTTGGCGAAGCGGGTTGGCGCCGTCCCTGGGCGCGTAAGGCAGAAGAGGTATGCAATGAAATCGGTACAGATCGGTATTTTGGGCTTCGGGACGGTGGGCTCCGGTGTGGTGAAGCTGATTCAGGAAAACAGGGCCCTCCTGGAGCAACGGCTCGGCGGGCAGGTCGTCATCCGTCGAATCGCCGATACCGATATCCAACGACGGCGAAACGTTGATGTGGACCAGACCATACTGACCACCGATGCGATGGCCGTGCTGGAGGATCCCAAGATCGACATTATCGTCGAGTTGATCGGGGGCTATGATGTCGCGCTCAGGTTTTGCCGGGAGGCGCTGGCCAGGAATAAGCATCTGGTGACGGCCAATAAGGCGCTGTTGTCCACCCACGGGCTTGAACTCTATCGGACGGCAGCGGCGCGCCGGGTGTCGATCGGATTTGAGGCCAGCGTCTGCGGCGGCATTCCGTTGATCCGGGCGATGAAGGAGGGGCTGGTAGCTGATCGGGTCCGTTCGATCGTCGGCATCGTGAACGGCACCTGTAATTATATCCTCACGACGATGACGGACAGCAGGCGGCCCTTCGCCGAGGTGCTGGCCGAGGCGCAGGCCCATGGCTATGCCGAGGCCAATCCCTCCCTGGACGTGGACGGGATCGACTCTGCCCATAAGCTGCAGATCCTGGCGACGCTTGCGTTTGGGGCCTATGTGCCCTTGGATCGGATCCACGTCGAGGGGATTCGGCAGATTGATGCCTCCGATATCGAATACGCCCGCGAGTTGGGGTACCGGATCAAGCTGTTGGCGATTGCCAAGCAGCTCAATGGGGAGCTGGAGGCGAGGGTGCATCCGGCGCTGATCCCGGAGGATGACCTGCTGGCCTCAGTCGGCGGTGTCCACAACGCCGTCTATGTTGTCGGCGACGCGGTGGGCTCGCTGATGTTCTACGGGCGAGGGGCGGGCCAGATGCCGACCGCCTCTGCCGTCGTCAGCGACATTGTCGAGATTGCCCGAGGTCTGCTGCACGATCCGAGCGCGAGGGGCGTTCCGCCTCCGCAGATCTCGGAGGCGGAGGCTGAGGTTAAGGAGATGGCGACCGTCCGCTCCTGTTACTATCTCAGGATTATGGCGATCGACAAACCTGGGGTCCTCTCGAGGGTCACCGGGATTCTGGGTAGCAACAACATCAGCATCGTATCCGTCATTCAGAAGGGACGCCATGAACAGAGCGCGGTCCCGATCGTGATATTGACCCATGAGGCGGTCGAGGGCGACATGCAACGGTCGCTTCGCGCCATCGATCAACTCGATGTGGTGAGTGAAAAGACCGTCTGCCTGAGGGTTGAGGGGGTCACCGATTGAGCGTGCTATGAAGACGATGAGCTGGAAGGGAATTATCGAACAGTATCGACCGTTTCTGCCCGTCACCGACACCACGCCGGTCATCACGCTGGGCGAGGGGAATACACCGCTTGTTCGCGCTGAACGGCTCGGCGCTATGCTCGGGATCGAAGCGGAGATCTATTTCAAGTACGAGGGACTCAATCCGACCGGCTCGTTCAAGGACCGGGGGATGACTCTCGCCATCACGAAGGCGGTAGAGGAGGGCGCGAGGGCCGTCATCTGTGCCTCGACCGGGAATACCTCGGCCTCCGCCGCAGCGTACGCAACTCGGGCGGGGCTGCGCGCCTTTGTGCTGATCCCGGAGGGAAAGATCGCGCTGGGTAAACTGGCGCAGGCTATGATCCATGGCGCGCAGGTGCTGCAGATCGAGGGGAACTTCGACCAGGCCCTGCAGATTGTGAGGCGGGTGGCTGCCGATCTGCCGATTGTGTTGGTCAACTCGGTCAATCCATACCGGATCGAGGGTCAGAAGAGCGGGGCCTTTGAGATCTGTGACCGGTTCGGCCGGAGTCCGGACTACCACTTTATTCCGGTCGGCAATGGGGGCAATATTACCGCCTACTGGAAAGGGTACCAGGAATATCTGAAGGCCGGACAGATCACCTCGCTGCCGAAGATGATGGGATGGCAGGCGGCAGGCGCGGCGCCGATTGTCCTGGGGAAGGTGGTCGAGCAGCCGGAGACCGTCGCGACGGCGATCCGAATCGGGAATCCGGCGAGCTGGAATGGAGCGCTGGCCGCGGCTGCCGAGTCGGGCGGACAGATTGATATGGTCTCTGACAGCGAGATTACCGAGGCCTACCGGCTTCTGGCCTCGACAGAAGGGGTCTTCTGTGAATTGGCCTCGGCCGCGTCGGTGGCAGGGCTCATCAAATATTGTCGGTCGAATCGTCTCGCGAAGGATGCGGTTGTGGTGTGCGTACTCACCGGGCACGGTCTGAAAGAACCCGACGCGGCAATCCGTCTGTCGCAGCAGCCTGTGACGGTGAAGGCCGATCCCGAGGCCGTGATGAAGCTTTTGTCGGTCTAACCGGCCTAGCGATTTTCGTTTGACAGCCGGGATCGCCGACGCTATAGTGCTTTGCGGATGCGGGAATAGCTCAGCGGTAGAGCATCGCCTTGCCAAGGCGAGGGTCGCGGGTTCAAATCCCGTTTCCCGCTCCACTTTTGCGACCGATAAACCGTTATCGAGCGAATGCATGAAGTAATCGGCATGTTGCCCAAGGCCGTGCCCACCCAGTATTTCGTATCCTACCGTCCGGATTGCCGGATCACGTCATTGTTGCCTCCCTCATGGCGGCGTAGCCAAGTGGCTAAGGCAGAGGTCTGCAAAACCTTTATTCGGCGGTTCGAGTCCGCCCGCCGCCTCCACACTTCCCTTGCTTCACATGCGTACTTTGCGTACTGTCTTTCAGAGTGATGTGCGTGACTCTGGTCGATTGTTTCATCCAATGCCGATGTTGAACGTAGGCTGCACTGTCTCCCCCCCACCTACTGCGCCGGCGGCTGTTAGGCCACGGTACTGGGGGGAGTGTACGTGTTGTTATGGATGGAGGAGTTGAATGGAAGAAATGGAAGATGAAGAGAAACAGGCATCTCAAGAAAAGAAGCATACATCTTGGGTGAAGAAGGTCATGGCCTACGTGGCCATTGGGGAGGCCGTAGTGATTTTCGTCGGCATTCAGTTCATACCCTGGGGCCGAGCGACCATCAATCTCCCGGTGAAAGCTGAGCCGAAATGGGACAGCCCCAAAACGAGAGAGCTGTTCTTCCGCGCCTGCGGCGATTGTCACAGCAACCAGACCGCCTTGCCATGGTACGACCTCATTGCACCAATTACATGGATCATCAATCGGGACATCGAAAAAGGTCGCGTCGCCCTCAATGTGTCGGAATGGGGACTCCAAGAGAATGAAGCCGGCGAGGCTGCAGAGACTGTCCGAAACGGCTCCATGCCGCCTACGCTCTATGCGCTCTCACATCCGTCAGCAAGACTCTCCGCTTCCGACAAGGAGGCGTTTGTTCAGGGACTGGTGGCCACATTCGGCGAGCATAAGGGCGAACAAACGAGCAAGAAGAAGCCGGACGACTCGCTGCACTTCTTCCCCGTTCGTAAGGACGATCAGAACGCGGGTAAATGAGACACGGGCATTCCGATTACTGCGCCTATCAACCCTGCGCATCGGATGAGAGCGAGCCATGGACTTTGAGCTGACCGAGGAGCAGCAGGCCGTCCAAAAGATGGTCCGGGAGTTTGCCGAGCGGGAGATCGCGCCGGTCGCAGCCGATCTCGACGAGCGAGCGGCGTTTCCGACCGAGATCATCCGGAAGCTCTCCGAGCTCGGGCTGATGGGTATCCTCCTTCCCAAGGCGTACGGCGGCGCGGGAATGGACTACATCAGCTATGCCCTGATCCTTGAGGAACTCGGGCGGTACGACGCGTCGGTAGCGCTGACCGTAGAATCGCACAACTCGCTCTGCAGCAGCCACATCTACCTCTTCGGCAGCGAGGCTCAGAAGCGAGACTATCTTCCCCAACTGGCCGGCGGGCAGGCCCTTGGTGCCTGGGCGCTGACGGAGCCCGGTTCCGGGAGTGACGCGTCCGGATTGCAGGCCACAGCAACCCACGAAGGCGATCAGTGGGTACTGAACGGGACCAAGAACTTCATTACGCAGGGGAGTGTGGCGGGCATCTACGTGATTATGGCGCTCACCAATCGGGCAGCGCGAGAAAAAGGGATCTCGGCCTTTATTGTCCAGAAGGGAACGCCCGGGTTGCGGATCGGTCGGAAAGAGCACAAGATGGGATTTCGCGCCTCCGACACGGCCCAGGTCGTTCTGGAAGACGTCCGTATCCCGGACGCGAATTTATTGGGCGAATTGAACCACGGCTTCATCGATACGTTGACGATCCTGGATGCGGGGCGGATCGGGATGGCTGCACTCAGCGTGGGCATCGCCCGCGGCTGTCTGGAGGAAGGGCTGAAGTATGCCAAAGCACGACAGGCATTCGGGCAGCCGATCGCGAACTTTGAAGCGATCCAGTGGAAGCTGGCGGACATGGCCACCGAGATCGACGCGGCCAGGCTTCTGGTCCTGCAGGCCGCTTATCTGAAAGATACCGGTCAGCCGTTCACAAAGGAGGCGTCATACGCCAAGCTCTTCGCCGCAGAGACGGCCATGCGGGCTGCGACTGAGGCGGTGCAGATTCATGGCGGGTATGGCTACATCAAGGACTACCCGGTTGAACGCTATTTCCGCGACGCCAAGTTCTGCGCCATCGGCGAAGGAACCTCCGAGATCCAGCGCCTGATCATCGCCCGCGAACTCCTGGGCCGCGCATATGTGTAAGAGACAGGGTGTAGGGTATGGGGTATGGGGTTGTAAGGCATGGGTTTTCTTCGAACCCTAGACCCTAACCCCTATACCCTGTTCTTGGTGTGGCATGGAGCTGGTGGAAAAAATTCTCAAAGGTGACGTTCGCGCGGCGGCTCGCCTTATGACCATGGTCGAAAACGGCGATGCCGAGGCCAGGGCGGCGCTCAAGTCACTCTACCCCCACACCGGCTCGGCCCATATCATCGGGATCACCGGCCCGCCGGGCTCCGGGAAGAGCACGCTGGCGGACCGGCTTACGGAAGAGCTGCGAAAACGCGACAGGACGGTGGGGATTGTGGCGGTGGACCCGACCAGCCCCTTCACCGGAGGGGCGATCCTGGCAGACCGGATCCGGATGCAAAGTCACAGCCTTGACCCCGGTGTCTTTATCCGTAGCATGGCAACGCGGGGCCACCTGGGCGGCCTGGCCCGCGCCACGAACGAGATCGTGGACGTCATGGATGCGGCGGGCAAAGAGGTGATCCTGATCGAGACGGTAGGGGTGGGCCAGGATGAGGTGGAGGTCGTGGGAACGGCGCACACCTGCGTGGTGGTCTCGGTTCCTGGCCTCGGCGACGAAGTCCAGACGTTCAAGGCGGGCGTCCTGGAGATCGGAGACCTGTTCGTCGTCAACAAGGCCGACCGGGAGGGCGCAAGCCGGACCGCCACGGAGCTTGAGATGATGCTGCAGATGGCCCCCGGGCCTGCCCCCGCGAAAGCGGGGGGCGACTGGTCTCCAAAGGTACTCAAGACAGTCGCCACAACCGGGGAAGGCGTTGCATCGCTCCTGGATGCGATCTTCGACCACAGGGCCTTCATGGATGGGCGCGATCTGCGGAGAAAAAAGGGCCGGGAACGAAGCGAGCGTGCCTTTGTTGCGCTGCTACAGGAGACGCTTACGGCCAGAGTGCTGGAGCGGTTCGATCAGAACGGGCGCATGAAGGAGCTGATCGCTCGCGTCGCCGATCGCGCGCTCGATCCGTACACTGCCGTAGAAGAGGTCCTCGCCAGGATCGGCCTGTAAGGACAAGCCCGAACATGCGCTATCTATCCTTCGTTGCCGACGCAAAGCTCAGCCACGCCGGATACGGCGTTGGCTAGAGCGCCTCGTGAGGCGAAGTCTTCGCTCCTCAAGCCACCTGCTGAAAGATAACTGGCTCTCTCCAGATGGCCTTCCGGCCAATAATCCTTCAACACTAATATCTTCGTCGATCAGCTCCCAGTGGATCCCGTGCCCCTTACCGATCAGCCTCCAGTTGTTTCGCTCTGCTTTGGTGGCGTGTAATAGCCGTGGAAACCAAGCCAGAGGGACCGAGATAGTGCGCCCGTCGCTTAGATCGACACTTAAACTGTCATCCGTAATCTTGACACTCTGGGCAGCAGGAACTGTGATTTCAACCGCGGAAATACTCATTCCAAGCCTCCAATGACTCCCTCTGGTTTTCACTCAACCGTTTCTGAATCCGACCAATCTCCAGACGGGAAAACCCGCCACTGCTTTGCAATCGAACCGGATTCAGCCAAAACTTCGCAATGTTGTCCTCGCGCTCAACATGAATATGCGGCGGCTCACCACGATCACTGGCGTAAAAGAAGAGGCGGTACGGACCGATCTTCAATACTGTTGGCATTTATGCCTCGTGTCGTGTCAACACCGCT
The DNA here is from genome assembly GCA_902196205.1 of Candidatus Methylomirabilis lanthanidiphila. NCBI lineage: Bacteria > Methylomirabilota (SeqCode) > Methylomirabilia (SeqCode) > Methylomirabilales (SeqCode) > Methylomirabilaceae (SeqCode) > Methylomirabilis (SeqCode) > Candidatus Methylomirabilis lanthanidiphila. Next base: position 41,958 of record CABIKM010000012.1, read on the forward strand.
ACGTAGAAATCTACTGTTTTCTCCAAGGGTTGTAAAGCACCATCGGGAATAACTGGAACGGGCGCATGCAGGAGCTGATCGCTCGCGTCGCCGATCGCACCCTCGATCCCTACACCGCCGTCGAAGAGGTCCTCGCCAAGATCGGCCTGTGATGCGCCGCTCAGCGGTACCCCTCTGTGTCAATATGAGTGAGACACCGACCCCCCTGTAAATTAGAGTAGAGGGCGGGGAGGAGACAATACGATGAGACCTGAACCGATGACAGCCAGCCAGGGCATCGCCGTCGCCCGCCGAGCCTCGGCACGTCCGTGGGAGGACACCCCACACCCCGCCGATCCGCAGCGGGCTGCCCCAGCCGCCCCGCCTGATCCCGAGGTGCCCGCGAAGCCGGTACGACGACGCTTTACCGCCGCCGAGAAGCTGCGCATCTTGAAGCTCGCCGATGCCTGCACCGTCCCGGGGAGCCTGGGCGCGCTCCTGCGTCGGGAGGGATTGTATTCCTCGAACCTCACCACTTGGCGCCGGCAGCGAGACGCCGGTACGCTGTCCGCGCTGACGCCGAAGCCGCGGGGCCGCAAGGCCCCAGCCCGCGATCCGCTGCGGCTGGAGAATGCCCAGCTTCGCCAGGAGAACGAACGGCTGACGCGGCGCCTTCGACAGGCCGAGCTCATCATTGACGTCCAAAAAAAAGTCTCGCAGATCCTGGGGATCCCCCTGGCGACCTCCGAGGCCGGAGGCAGCGACTGATGGACGCTGTACGGACGCTGGCCCCCGAGGTGGGCATCAAGCCGGCCTGCACCGCGCTCGGCATCGCCCGTGCCGGGTTCTATCGCACGCACGCACGACTGCACGCGCCAACGGTGGAGCCGACGACGCGCCCCAGGTCTCCGCGAGCGCTGTCTGCCGACGAACGGCAGGGCGTGCTCGACCTGCTGCACGCTGACCGGTTTGCGGATCAGGCGCCTCATGAAGTCTATGCGACTCTCCTGGATGACGGCGACTATCGGTGCTCCATTCGCACGATGTACCGCATTCTCAACGACCACACCGAGGTCAAGGAGCGGCGGAATCAGTTGCGCCACCCCGTGTATCAGACACCCGAGTTGCTGGCCACGGCGCCGAACCAGGTCTGGTCGTGGGATATTACGAAGCTCCTCGGCCCGACCACCTGGTCCTCCTTCTCTCTCTATGTGATTCTGGACATCTTCAGCCGGTACGTCGTTGGCTGGATGGTCGCCGCCGCGGAAGCTGCCGCCCTGGCCGAACGCCTCATCCGCGAGACCTGCGCCAGACAGGGGATCGACAAGGGGCAGCTCACGATCCATGCGGACCGGGGGTCGTCCATGACGTCCAAGCCCGTGGCCTTCTTATTGGCCGACCTCGGAGTCACGAAGACCCACAGTCGGCCGCATACGAGTGACGACAATCCCTACTCCGAGGCCCAGTTCAAAACCCTCAAATACCGGCCGGACTTCCCGGAGCGCTTCGGGAGTCTCGAAGATGCCCGAAGCTTCTGCCAGGTCTTTTTCCCCTGGTATAACACGGCGCATCGGCATACCGGCATCGGTCTGCTGACGCCGGCGGTCGTGCACTACGGCGTGGCGGATGAGGTCCGCGCGGCCCGCGCCGCGGTGCTGCAGGCCGCCTATGCGGCCCATCCGGAACGGTTCGTCCGCAAGATCCCGGTTCCCCCGGCCCTGCCGGAGGCCGCGTGGATCAACAAGCCGAAACCGGTGGAACAGAGCGATGAAGCGCGACACTAAATTCGGACACAACGTGTCTCAAAATCATTGACACATTCCGAACCGCCAATGCAACTCAGGACCACCGATAGAGTCCATTCGGGGCATCCCGTGTTAGCACTTCCGTCGGTTGGCCTCATAGACTCAGGCTCGCGCAGATACCGGCGACGGTTACTCGTCGGCATTGGGCGATAACGTTGGAGTATCCGATTGGGCAAAAGAGCTCTCGGCCGCCGTCGGGTCCTGTTGTTTCAACTCGGTCGACTCATGACCAAGAATTACGCCACCTGTTGCCGGGCCAGCACCTCCAGGATACTGAGACGCTGCTTCTCCCTCTGGCTTCTTCGTGTCAAGCCGCGGTGCCTTCGGTACGAAAGGGACAATGTCTTGCACCACGCCGTGATAGAACTCCTCAAGTCCATCCGAGATGCCTTTCAGGACCGGTGCGCTCGACCGACCGCGGCTTTTGCTCAACGCCCTCGTCCAGACGACCTGGAACGAGCGCGGATTAGCGTCTCTTGGAACAGAAGCTCCGGTCTTGTCAAGGCAGAGCCTGTTGGTGTCTTCTAGGAAGTCCCTGGCCCCGACTGTCGTTATGAGGCCCCTGATTGTCCAGTCGGCGGTCACCGCAAGCTCACCGGTCGGGAGACGGTCCTCTCGTAGTTGGCGAGAGAGCCAGTTTACTCGCGTCGCCTGCCGTCCCTCCGTCGGTGCGGCGACTTGCAGGATGTACTGGACTGATTGGCTCGGCAGGATGACCTTAATCGTGATGTCGCCGGCAGCATCGGGAACGCGCAGTACCCCTGTAAGGATTCCTTCTTGGGCGTTGACGGCGTTCCGTGCTTGGAGCTCGCTGTTGTCCCTTTCGCTCTTAGACATGCGCACTTCGACCTCGACACCGAGTTTCGCTCGCAGCCTCAGCGCCGCTTTGCGGAGATACCCCACCCAGGATCTTGCGACGTCCTGAAGCTCAGGACTTGACGGACTGAGAGCGCTCGTCCTGGCAGCGCTCAGTACGTCACCCCACTTCAGGCCGAGGTCAGGAGCTACGATGATGCGCGAGTTTGGGTCCTCGATGTAGCGGATCCACTCGTCGAGCATCCACTTCTGGTCCGGGTCTGAGACCTCCTTCTTGCGGCTCAGTACCTGAGCTTCGCTGAGGAGCCGCTCCCATGAGAAGTGCACGACAGGAATGTGAATGTTACGTCGGCCATCGACCTTCACCGAGGGTGGGGGACTTCCGTCGGCTTGCGCTGGCTGGTTGCTCACGGTGATGAGGGCCTGGAATTCTTCCAGCTTCGCAAGCCGATGGTACCTATCGACTTGGTCTTGCTCGAGGTCAGCGGTGCCTACCTTGACCTCTACGAGAGCGTCCCACCTTGTCTTGCCCCGCTCTACGGCGAGAATCCCGTCTGGTCGTAGATCCTCTGGCGCCTGTCCGATGCCCTTGCCGAGTTGAAACGGGACTTCCGTGAAGCAGTACAGCCGGCCTGCCGGACCACCGGCCAGCTTCACGATCGCCCTACCGAACTCGGAGACAGCACGCATCGTCGCGAGAAGCGAGGCGGTGGCTCGCAGTTCTGCCTCGCGCTCGCTGCTCACGTGGACAGAGGGAAAGAGCCTTACCTCATGCTCGGTCCATGGCGTGATCTGCGTTATCATCGCGAACTCTCCTTAACTCTGTGCCATCGTACGCTATGCCATGCTAACTACAAAGTAGACTGATCGGCGTATTCCCATCGACAATTTTCGTAGCTAGGGCGGAGTCTATTGCGTCAATCAGCGTTCAGCAAGGAATTTCTGAGTTCCACAGATCGGACAAACACTGCACACGTTGTCGGTCTGTTCCACCCCGCTCGAACTACTCTCCCGCTATTCCTGGATTCCGGCTCGCGCCCGCTATGCGGGCTTGGCCGGAATGACGTCCAGAGATATGCGACAACTTTCAGAAACAGGACACGAGCCGCGCGGAGAAGTCCACGGCTCGCATTACCGGCCGGAAGCGGCTGGCGAGAGTCAGGAGCCAACGTCCGCGGCGGCTGCAGGCCAGGGAGATGCAGCTCGTACGGATGAAGGACAGCACGGAGGTGGCGGGCGCAGGACCAGACGGCGGGCAAGGGCAGTGAGATAGCGACTGCGGCTACCTGTCTCCAATATCTTGAACTCATCCCTTGTGATGGTCGCGACGGATACATGATGGAGGACCCAAAGGCGGACGGACTTTTTCTCCAGGAGGTCAAGTCGATCGCAAAGCAGAATCAATTCGTCGTATGTGGTCGGCATCTTGGCCCGGGGCGGCCAGCATAGGACGATATCGGTTACCCCGCTCTGCAGCAAGCGATCGAATTTCTGGATGAGATCTTCCCCTTGTCGGTCGGGATCGTCCTCCATCAAGATGACGGTGTGGCCATGCCCTCTGAAAACTTCCGCGAGATCGCGTCGAACCTGCATCGGGGCAGGATCGGCAACCTGCGCTTTGCCGGGATCCGACATCCCTGGTCCCAGGAGAAAAACGATCGCCATCCGCTACTGAAGAAGACTCTGGAGCTCGGCCACCGCGTCAGCACCGAGTTCTGCCTGATGCTGCGAGGCGTCGTCGCTGAAGATCTTGAATGACCTGAGGAACGCTGCGCCCCGCTTGCCGATCTCGTATTCGACCAGGAGCCGCCCCTTCTCTGAAGGCACTACCCGGGGCACGACCCAGAGTCCTTTGCGCAGATACTTCATGGCGCGATCCACCTGAGCGGGATTGAGCCCGAGCTCTTTCTGAATCTCGCCGAAGCGCATGGGTTTGCGCTGCACGGCCTTCAGGATGCGAAGGTAGTCCTTGTGTGCCAACAAATCCATTATCATGATTATAGTATACTTACAAGATGTAAGTACGTCAACCCCTGAAACATGCCGGTCATGGCCGTGGTCTGGGGTGCCGCATGCAAGCTGCTGGATTTCGGATGCCTCCCTTGGTGGTTGACCGGCTGGACGCTCACGCGATTTTGAAAGGCCGCGATGATTGCCGCTGAGCCCTCACCGAACTCTCCATGATGATTCCCTCCTGTCCAACTATGGATGTGGAGTAGATTAGTCGGCCTATATCGATCGGCCATTTTCGTAGTTGGCGCGGATTTTATTTGGACTGTCAGTGTTTAGTGAGAAATTTGTGAGTTGCGCAGATCGGACCAAAACTGCATGCATTGTCCGCCCATTCCACCCCGGTCGAACTACCTTACGCCTCTAACAATCTCTGCTGCAGCAGTAACTGCATGTCGCGACGGCCATCGACAACTATTAAGACCATTGATGGCGGCTTGCTCGACGCCGTGCCGGATGATTGCCGTTTCCTGGCCGATACTCTCTGCGTCTTCATTATCACATTCCGGCGGTCACGCCACCTCAAGCAAGGCCTTGGGATTCTTATCGGCGATCATGAGTAGCGTTCGAGCTGCGCCGGATGGCGCACGGCGTCCCTGTTCCCATTCCTGAAGCGTTCGGACCGAAACCCCCAACAATTGCGCGAATCGAGACTGCGAAAGGCCCGTTTTTTCCCGGATGGAGCCGACCGATGGTACGGTGATCACGCGACCATACTCACCACGTTTGATTTCGCGGATGCCTCCCAGAATCTCCAAGCCAATATTACGTTCGGATTTAGCCATCGTCGATCTCCTTCTTGATCTGTTTCAAAATATGTGACGGGATGTTCTCAGAGACATTCTTGGCATAAAGGGTCAACATCCAAATGACGCCCTCGCTGACTTTGGCGTAGTAAACGATCCGAATTCCACCTCGCTTTCCGCGCCCAGCCAAACCCCAACGCAGTTTTCGTATCCCTCCAGAACCTGGAATAATAGCACCTGCTTCGGGGTTCCTAATCAGGGTCGTTTGTAAGTCCGCGTATTCGTCGTCAGAAAGATACTCGGAAACGAGGCGCGTGAATAACTTTGTTTCGATGAAACTATACATTAGAATATTGTACGTCTAAGACGTAGGATGTCAAGCTGATTGCCGAGTGGGAGGGATCGAATTTGGCCCAACTACCGAGTAGACTGATCGGCCTAGTTGAATGGACCTTTGTTGTAGTTAGCGTGGATTTTATTGGGTCGGTCAGCGGTGGGCAAGGAATGTCTGCGTTGGGCAGACGGGGCACGCACCACACGCATTGTCGTCGGGAAGCCGCTGTCGAGGGTCAGGAGGCGTTCGTGATTTTTGCTTGCTTTCTAAAACCTTTCAGCTTATACGTCAGGCCGTGAGACGGGAGAACACGCCGATGCGCTGCTCAGCGGTACACCCAGAAAAGATTACGGGTCATTGCGAGGGAGCGGAGCGACCGTGGCAATCTTACAGTATTTAGATCCATGGTGTTGGGCCGGCAAGAATGGCGAGATTGCTTCGCTTCGCTCGCAATGACGGGTCGTTGAGTGGGAGTAGGAGGACAAGGGAGGCGATCTATGGATGTGCTGCAGGCGGGAGTCGGTGAATTCAGCGTGACAGATCCGGACGAGCTGCGCGCCTTCATGCGGACCGAGAAGCGGCGGGAGATGGTGGATAAGGTCATGCCAGAGGCTGAGGCGGTTCGCCGGTACGTGAAGGACGGCGATTACGTCAGCTTCGACTTCTCCTCCTTTACTCGCGGTCCGGCCTCCCTTGTCCGTGAGATCATTCGCCAGCGGCGGACGCAGCTCTGGTTTGCGGCCAAGTTTACGCTGATGGAGACCACGCTACTGGCGGCCGGCGGCTGCCTGCGGGGGGTCGATGTAGGCTTCCTGGGCCTTGGCCGTCTGATCAGCAAGTTCGTGGAGGAGGGGCGGATCAAGGTCACCGAGTGGACCAACGGGACGCTCACGCTGCGCCACTTGGCCGGGGCGATGGGGGTGCCGTTCCTGCCGACCAGGAGTCTCCTGGCCACCGACACGCTGACCTATTCCGGCGCCAAGGTGGTTCAGGACCCCTTCACCGGCAAGCCGATCGCGCTGGTCCCGGCCGTGAACCCCGATGTGGGGCTGATCCATGTCCATCAGTGCGACATCTATGGCAACGCCCGCTGCTTCGGTCCGGGCGTGTCGCCCCTGGAGACGGCGATGGCCTCCAAACGGACCATCATCTCCACCGAGGAGATCATTACGACCGACGATATCCGCAAGGCGCCGTCGAAGACCACCATCCCGTACTACATGGTGGATGCCGTCGTCAATGCCCCGTTTGGGTGTCTGCCGGGCGGGACACAGGGGATCTACGAAATGGACACAGGGCACTTCCTGGAGTTCATGGACGCGTCGCGCGACGAGCAGAAGATGGCCGCCTATCTCGAGAAGTATGTCTACAGCGTGGCCTCCCACGAGGAGTTTCTGGAGAAGCGGGTGGGGATGGCCAGGCTGCTCGCGCTGAAGCGGCAGGCCGTCATCAAGGAGGGCTACCAGTGAACGGTCCGGCGTTCACCGAGTCGGAGTTCATGATCTGCCAGTGCGCCCGGCTGATCCGGGACGGCACCCTAGTCTTTATCGGCTATGGGATGCCGCAGATCGCCGCGATCCTTGCCCAGCGCCTGCACGCCCCCCGGATGGTCCAGGTCTACGAATTCGGCGCAGTCGGGGCGCTCCCTGAGACGCCGTTCGTCCGTTTTACGATGGGCGGGCCCCGCAACTGCTATCGGTCGCTGGCCTGGACGAACATGAACACCATCTTCGCGCAGGCCCAGCTCGGGATGATCGATATGGGCGTCCTCGGCGCCACCCAGATCGACCGGTTCGGCAACCTCAACTCGACGATGACCGGGCGCGACTACCACCGCCCCGAGAAGCGATTTCCCGGAAGCGGAGGGGCCAACGAGGTGCTGTCCCAGTGCTGGCAGACGGTGATCATTGTCAAGCACGAGCGCCGCCGTTTCGTGGAGAAGGTGGATTTCGTGACCTCACCCGGATTTCTTGACGGCACGCCCGGAGCGCGCGAGCGGGCCGGCCTGCCGAAAGATACCGGACCCTGGCGGGTGGCCACCTCCAAGGCCCTCTACGGATTTGACGACCAGACCAGGCAGATGATCCTGCTGAGTGTCCTGCGCGGCCTGAGCGTGGATGACGCCCTGAAAGAGATGGAGTTTACTCCCCTCATCGCGTCACAACTTGAGGAGCTCGCACCCCCGACGGATGAGGAGCTTCGCATCCTTCGGGAGGAGATCGACCCCGATCGCGCGATCATCGGTACCGCCGGGGAGTGATAGACCTCCGCCTAACGGTGAAAGCGCTTTTCAGGGAAAAAGGAAGACGATGTCTGTTCGGTTTCCCAGTGATCACGTTTTTTCCCCTTGACAGGATGGGGGTAGCTTTCTATGCTTCCCATATTGTGACGTAAATCTAATACTGCGTGTGGAGTAAGGGTGCTGCAGTGGAGGCTCAGATGACCACGACAGCCACGGTGGTGTCCCCAATGCCATCGAACGCGCCTATCGTGCCTGCGAACAAGGTAGCGCACGAGGCGCTTTTTTTATTCCGCGTCGCCTGATGAGGCAGGTGCAGCAGGGGTGTTCGGGAAGATGCTGCGCAAAGATCCGCATATCGTCAGGGTTCCAACAGCGACTGGCCAACATCGAGAAGCGGGAAAAGGTAGTGAAGGAAAGCCTCACGCCTGTATCACTTGAGGAAACGGAGATCTGGAGAAAAAGCTCTCTGAGGCGCTCAACGAGCTGCGGAAGTGCAAGGCAAAGCTTGCCAAGAAATCAAAAGGAATAGCACCAAACACCGTCGCAGCCTCCACTTGGGCTGGGCTGCACACATCCGGGAAAGGAGCTCGATATGTTCAAGATCAAAGACTTGATGATCAAGATCATTCCCGAGGAAGGCAAGATGGCTGCGGAGCAGCCAGTGGGCTGCGGAGATTTTATGACGTGCGGTGGCTGCACCAACTGCACGGGGGATTGCACGGCTTGCACCAATACCCGCCAGTGCCTCGGCGGGTGCTCAGACCTCTACACATGCAAGGGGGGTTCGCGAGCGATGGCCGGATGCGGACTCACGTGCGCGCCAAACACATGCCGGGTGTGCACGGTCGTTTGTACGGATGAGTGCAGTGCATGCTCACAACAGGTTCTCACCTGCAAGTGCACCGATAGTCCCACCTGCCGAGTCGGCACTTGCGGCTACGGCAGTTGCCAGAGGACTTACGGCGTTGCGGAGGCTCAGCAGCAGCTTACCTTGGAAAACCTTGCTGTGCTCAAGGCTCAGTTACGCCAGCAACTGGCGGCGGTTGAAGAGCAGGAAAAGCTGGCGCACGAAAGCCTCAGGCCGGCGTCTCTCGCAGAGGCGGAAGCACTGGAAAAGAAACTCATTGAAGCACTCGACGAAATCAAAACCATCAAGGCCGGCCTGAAGAAGAAGGAGAAGAAAGCATGACGAACGACTCTCCCAGCAGCATCCGGAGCATCCTTGATTTGTGCGGAACTGCCGGGTGATAATCGCAGGCTGCAAGGCGCGACTGGACGTACTTGGCCGGGCTGATGGCGAAGGAGAACCTGAAAACCATTCTTGAGTGTGAGTTTCGCTCGAATCCGGCATACGAAATCGTTGAGATCGAGCGGATGAACGCGGCGGAGAAATCCGCACTGCACCAACTGCGCGACGATCACGATGCCTTCGGCATTCTTCGTCCGCGTGAGAACTCCTCTCTCAGCATCAAGGCGATCTGCAAGGACACTGCTCTGCTCTTTTTCAGCCTTCAATCGGCAGGGCGGTTGCCTGCCTATCTGCTGCGTTCGCTCGACGAGCGAGGAAACCAGCACATCGCTGAACTGGTGCTCGACGGCATCTTGCAAATCTCGCGCGACGACCGGTTCGTTTCCGGCTTGGACGCACGCGATCTGATCTACAATCAGGTCGCGGTACCGGAAAATCTCAGCCGTATCGCCCGCCTTTCCACCGAAGCGCTGAAATTCGCCCAACGCCTTCCGATCGATGACCCGATGCGCTTGTCCGCGCAGTTGTATTTTTTCAACCGAGTGCCGGTAACGCCGCGTTTGCAGAGGCGGCTGGGCGGGGAGGCGGCTTATCTTGAGTTTCTCGGAATTCACGACCAGGGTGCGTGCGGGAAGCTCCTAAAAAAACACTGGAAAAAATCGGTCGATTCACCCGAAATGCTGGGCTGGCAGTCGTGGGGTCTGAGAAAGTCCAGAGGAATGCGGCAGCGCCAAACCTACGATTATAAAATCTACGTAAGCCCGGCGCTGGATGCGGTACCCGAGATGCTGCCGCAGGTGGTGGCGGTATTCACCCAGATGGAGATCAAAAGGTTCAAGTTTGGTGCAGATCTCGCCGGCTTGGCGCGGCCCGACAAGATCGTGGCGTATCTTGAAAGCTATGAACAGGTGGAGGCCGTGGGTCGCGCCTTGGGTGAGCAGCTTGGCGATGTGCCCGTTCACGGGGTGCCATTCACCGCAGACCTTTGCGGGGACGGTTTAATTTCCTGGGGCATGGATCCGCACGAGAGACGTGTTTTCGACTGGCAAGAAACCGCAAGCTGGCGTCTCTGGATTACCAATCATCTTGCTAGGGGGCTGCTCACCGCCCGGAGCTCGGCGCAATCTGACATTGAACCGTGGCAGTTCGCCCTCGAGCGCCTTCGCTTCGAGGGAATTGACACTGATACGTGGACGCCGATGGCGGCCTACGAGCACAAGATCAGCCAAGGTTAGAAAAGTCTCAGGCTATGAAGATAACCGGCGTATTTCTTCTTCCCAAGGACGTCCAACTGGTCCAGGTCAATACGTTGCCAGAGGACAAGCGACGCCAGTTTGAGGCGGAAGACGGCGATTTTGTCATGACGCGGCTTCGAGCCAGGAGCCCGTCAAAGGTAATCGATGCGGACATGGCGAAGCTCGTGCAACGCTTCAAGGAAGGGAAAACGATCGTGGCCGCGGTACTGGAGTTTTGCAAAGACTGCGGTCATGACCCGGAGACGACACTGCAAGCAGCCTATCCGATTCTGGAGGAACTCATCCAGGCGAACTTTCTCGCCGCAGACGGGTCGGAAGAGGCAGCGCCCGTGGAGGCGGGTTTGAAGCAAGGAGACGACTGGTCGGGGCTAAAAGTGATTCGGACCGTCCAGGTGCTCGAAGATTCCGAAATCTACCAAGCCAGCACGAAGGATGGCGAACTGGTTGTGCTGAAACTAGCGAGATCGGGAACGGCGGTGCAGCGCCTCACCCGGATGATTTCGCGCGAAGCGAAAATCTTGGAACACCTGAGCGGAGTTGTTTCGCCACGCGTTCGTGCCCACGGGGAATTCGAGGGTCGGCCCTATCTCGCAGCGCAGTGGTGCGAAGGTGTCCATGGCGCGCGTGCGGCGGGCCGCCTGCGCTCCATGCACGGTAGGGAAGGCCGCCGAAGGCTCCTTGATCTTTGCTGTGCCATCGCCGATGCCTACGCGTTCCTTCATGAGCAGAACGTGATTCACGGCGACGTACATCCGGGTAATCTCATTATCGGCGATGACGGCAAGGTCACTATCATCGACTTCGGCTTCGCGCGGCTGACCGCCGATGAGGGGTCGAGTCTGTCTCGCTCGCAGCGCGGCGGCTTGGGCTTCTTTTTTGAGCCAGAGTTTGCCACAGCGAGTCTGGGCAAGATGCAGAAATCCCCGCAGTCCAGCTATTTGGGAGAGCAGCACATTGTTGCGCACATGCTCTACCAGCTAATGACCGGCCACGGCTATGCCGAGTTCTCCGTCCAACGGGAAGAAAGCATGCGCCAACTGGCGGAATCCAATCCCGAACCGTTCGCACGGTGGGGTCTGGACCCGTGGCCGGACGTAGAAGCGATCCTCCGCCGGGCGCTGGCCCGGAATCCAGCGGACCGCTACGAGTCTGTGAAGGATTTGGCGAAGGCGTTGCGTTCCGCCGCGATTCCAGAGCCAGTACGTCGCGAGCCGCCGGCGCCGCCAGCGGCCACTTCACCGCTTTCCGACAGGCTCCTGTTAGATTATCTCCGCCGGTTTGATCCGGCGGGAGCGTTGTTCGCGTCCGGCTTGCCGGAGCCGCCGTATTCCTCCGTCAACTACGGCAGCGCAGGAGTGGCTTATTTTCTCTATCGGATTGCGTGCATCCGAAATGATGCATTGCTGCTTTCGTGGTCAAAGCTTTGGATTGAGAAGGCCATCAGCGAGGCTGCGTCCAAGGGCGAGCCCGCGTTCACCAACCCGGGAGGCGAAATCACGCGCGACATCATTGGGCCAGTTGCGCTTTATCACACAGAGACTGGGCTCTACGCCGTGAAAGCTCTGATAGGACACGCCATGGGCGACATTCCATCGGAATTGGACGGCTTGGGCGGTTTCGTCAGGGAGGCACAAAAACCCTGCGACAACATTGACCTCACTCTGGGAAGCTCAGGGGTCTTACTGGGTTGCGCTTTGATGGCCGAGGCGATGCCAAATCACGCTCCGATACGCAGACTTGGCGATGTGCTGCTCAAAGAGATTTGGACTCGAATCGAATCCATGCCGGCCATCGAGGAGGAAAAACAGTTTCGATTCACCGGTATCGCCCACGGATGGTCGGGCGTCCTTTACGCAGTCCTGATGTGGTGTCGAGCAACACAAGTCAAGCTGCCCGCGACATTGCCGGATCGGCTGGATCAGTTGGCAAATTTGGCGGAGCCGGCCGGCGCGGGAGTTCATTGGGAAAGGAAAGTGCGGTCTGCGCGCCATCGTGATCCATCTGACGTTTCACCAAGTTGGTGTAATGGAACGGGCGGCATGATCCACTTGTGGACGCTTGCCCACCAAATGCTTCGCGACCAGCGGTTCTTGGAACTGGCGGAAGGCTCGGCATGGAATGTGATCGAGGCCTCAGACAGTGTTGATCAGATTTGCTGCGGTCGTCCGGGGCAGACCTACGGAGTGATCAATCTTTTCAAGCATACCGGTGAAAGCCGATGGCTCGGCCATGCCAAAGCGATGGCGGAAAAGTGCTTGCGCTTGACGACTCCACCGCATGGAACTCAAGTCCCGTCGTTTTACTATGGCCTCTACAAAGGGCCGGTAGGTTCAGCGCTGCTCTCCGCGGACATTGAAACTCCGTCGGAGGCTTACATGCCGATGTTCGAATCGGAAGGCTGGGCGAACGGCTTTGGGATGAAGATGCCCGCATGAACCGATGCTCAGCAAGTATGAACTTGGAAAGATTCGGGGGCGTGGCACTGCTCGGGCGCGATGGCCGATCGCTGCGTAGATCGACCCCGATCGCACGATCATCGGCGCTGCCGGGGATTAATTCCCACGCATCTCATCGGCGGTCCCGGTCAGCCAATGGCCTCCACGAAGCCATGCCGGAAGACCTAACCAGCCTTGGCTTCGCATCCAATCCCACAGGCGGACACCCAGCAGGACGGCCAGTATGGCGGCGTAGAGATACGGGTCGTTCACTCCCTTCTTGACCAGCCACAGGTAGTGCAGCACGCCTAGCAGCCCGATGAGGTAAACCAGCCTGTGCAGTCGGCGCCAGCTCCTGCCCCCTAGACGTTTCACCATGCCTGATGTGGAGGTGGCCGCCAGCGGCATCAGCAACGTCAGGGCGAGCATGCCGACGGTGATGTAGGGCCGCTTGACGATGTCGGGTATCAGTTCCCCCCATTCGAAAAAGTGGTCGACCGCGATCCAGACGGTGAAGTGGAGGCAGACATAGAAGAACGCGAACAATCCCAGCAGGCGCCGGAGGCTCATCTGCCACCCGATCCCGAACACGATGCGAAGAGGCGTCGGCGCGAGGCTGGCAAGTAGGAGTCGGAGCGTGGTATCGCCAAGCAGGTTCGTGGTGTACGAGATCGGATTGGCGCCGAGCCCGTTGGTAAAAACGCGATACAGGAGGAGCAGCAGGGGCGACAATGCAATCCCCCACACGGCGCTCTTCAGGATGATGCGGGCTCGCTTGGACATAGGTCAGAAGTTCCGTTGCAGGTCCATCCCGGCGTAGAGCGAGGCGACCTGGTCTGCATAGCCGTTGAACATCAGCGTCTTGCGCCGTCGAAACTCCCCGATTCGCCGCTCGGTCCCCTGGCTCCAGCGCGGATGATCAACGGCGGGATTCACGTTTGAGTAGAACCCGTACTCATTTGGGGCGGCCTTTTCCCACGTCGTCTTGGGTTGCTCGCTCACGAAGCGGATCCGCACGATCGACTTGGCGCTCTTGAAGCCGTACTTCCACGGGAGGACAATGCGAACGGGGGCGCCGTCCTGGTTCGGCAATACCTGCCCATACAGCCCGAATGTGAGCAGTGCGAGCGGGTGGAGCGCCTCATCCAGCCGCAAGCCCTCTACATATGGCCAATCGAGCGAGGAGAGGTTGAACAGGCCTTTGCGCTGTCCAGGGAACTGCGTAGGATCGTGAAGGGTAGTGAATTCGACGAATCTGGCCTTGCTCGTCGGTTCGACCCGCTTGATGAGGGACGCGAGCGGGTAGCCGATCCACGGGATCACCATCGACCACCCCTCGACGCACCGCAGGCGATAGACCCGTTCTTCCAGTGGGAACAGTCGCAGCAGCTCCTCGATGTCATACCGCCTGGGGCGCGCTACGTGGCCATCGATCTGGATCGTCCAGGGGCGCGGCTTGAGCAGATACGCGAGCCGCGATGGGTCGTCCTTATTCGAGCCGAATTCCCAGAAATTGTTGTAGGTGGTGATGTTCTCAAACGATGTCAGAGGATCATCCACGGTGTAACGCTCGCTGCGGCTCGCAGGGAGCGGTGCGCCAGCGGGTGGAGCCGCCGCGGCCGTCGGTACGGTGGGAGCCAGCGCCAGGGCCGCCATCCCGATCAGAAACGACCGCCGGTTAAGGTAGAGCTGGTAGTCCGTAATCTCTGACGGTGCGATATCTGGGGCCTGCTTGATCAACATACGATGCTCCTGCAATTCGCCTTCTACTTCCTTAGACGCTGCATAGCCTCATATGGTTTCTTCACTCGAAGCTAGAGACCCCTCAGGCGGGCGGCGTGGAGGATGGCGATGATCGTCATGGCATCGACGATATCACCCTGCAGGACCATCCGGAGAGCGTCGGTGAATGGGAAGGCCTGGACCTCGATGAACTCCGTGTCGTCCGGAGGCCGCTCCAGCCTGGCCAGCTCTTCGCCGATGAAGAGGTGGGCCGTCTCGTCCATCACACTCTTGCTCGTGTGAAAGCTGCTAATCTGGGTGAGCTTTCCCGCCCGGTAGCCGCTCTCCTCACTCAGCTCCCGCTGGACTGCCTCCTCGATCGACTCACCCGCATGGATCCCTCCTGTAGGCATCTCCCAGGTGACCCGCTTCGCGACATACCGGTACTGCTTCACGAGGAGGACCGTCTGGCTGTCGAGAAAGGGGAGGATGCCGACGCACTCGCCGCAGGTGACGACGCCGTAAATCGTGGTCCGTCCGTCAGGGAGCCCGACCAGGTCTTCGCGAAGGGACAGCCATCGGTTCTGATAGATCGGCTGGCTGGAGAGGGTCTTCCACGCCTCTTCTGCCAATGCATGCCCTTTCTTCACCATATCTGCTCCATGAGAAATCGCCTCGTGTGTTCAGCCTGTCCGGCATCAAGTAGATCGAGGGAGAGCCGCAGGCTATTCAGGTCATCGGGGGTATCAACATCATACCACGGGTTAGAGCAGGCTATCTGCTGGCCTTCGACGGCCAGAGGTTCCCATGCTTCATCCTGAGAAGGCTGGTACTTAATTGCGAAAGTTAGCGCACAGAAATCGTCATACCGGCGAAAGCCGGCATCCAGTACGATCAATGGATTCCCGCTTAAGGACTGCGGGAATGACGGTACGGGTATTTTTGTAACCAAGTACTAGTAATGACGCCAAACAGTGCAGCGCTATTCGCCGCACTGCTGGATCAGCTTGGCCACAAGCCCGGTCCAGCCGGTCTGGTGGCTGGCGCCGATGCCCGCGCCGTTGTCGCCGTGGAAGTATTCATAGAAGAGTACCAGGTCGCGCCAGTGGGGGTCCTGCTGAAACGTCTCCGTCGCGCCATATACCGGTCTCCGGCCGTCAGGGCCACGCAGGAAGATGCGGCTCAGCCGGCGGGAGATCTCTGCGGCAACCTCCCACAAGGTCATCATGCGACCGGAGCCGGTGGGACACTCCACCGTATAGTCGTCGCCCAGATAGTAATGGAACTTCTGGAGCGACTCGATGATCAGATAGTTGACCGGGAACCAGATCGGCCCGCGCCAGTTCGAATTCCCCCCGAACAGCCCCGTGCTCGACTCGGCCGGTTCGTAGTTCACCCGGTGCTCCATGCCGTCCACGGTGAGCGTGAACGGGTGGTCCTGATGGTAGCGTGAGATCGCGCGGATCCCGTATGGCGACAGGAATTCCCGCTCATCGAGCATCAGCGTGAGCACGCGGCGCAAGCGCTCGGGATTGGCGATGGAGAGCAGGCGGCGCTTCTCGCGACCGGGGGTCCGCATGCAGGCGCACCCTTGGGTGAGATCCGGACGGTGGTCGATGAACCACTCCAGGCGCCGCTTAAAACTGGGTAGCCGGTCCAACAGGTCCGCGTCCAACGTTTCGACGGCAAACAACGGGATCAGGCCGACCATCGACCGGACCTTCAGGGGCACGTGACGGTCGTCCGGCAGGTGCAGCACGTCGTAGTAGAAGCCGTCGGCCTCATCCCACAAGCCGAGGGTATTCATGGCGTGGGCGATGTAGATGAAGTGCTCCCAGAACTTGCTGGCCACATCCTCGTAGGCCGGATTGTCGCGCGCGAGCTCCAGGGCGATCGCCAGCAGGTTCAGGGTGTACATCCCCATCCAGCTCGTCCCGTCGGCCTGCTCGATATGGCCGCCAGTAGGCAGCGGCTGACTCCGGTCAAAGATGCCGATGTTATCCAGCCCCAGGAAGCCGCCCTGGAAGACGTTCCGTCCCTCGGCGTCCTTGCGGTTGACCCACCAGGTGAAGTTGAGCAAAAGCTTATGGAAGACGCGTTCAAGGAATGCCCGATCCCCCTGATCGCGGCGCTTCTTTTCGATCTTGTAGACCCGCCAGGCCGCCCACGCGTGCACGGGCGGGTTCACGTCGCCAAAGGCCCATTCGTAGGCGGGGAGCTGCCCGTTGGGATGCATGTACCACTCGCGCAGCATCAGCACCAGTT
Organism: Candidatus Methylomirabilis lanthanidiphila; assembly: GCA_902196205.1. Lineage (NCBI taxonomy): Bacteria > Methylomirabilota (SeqCode) > Methylomirabilia (SeqCode) > Methylomirabilales (SeqCode) > Methylomirabilaceae (SeqCode) > Methylomirabilis (SeqCode) > Candidatus Methylomirabilis lanthanidiphila. Next base: position 58,817 of record CABIKM010000012.1, read on the forward strand.
GTTCCTTGGCAAAGTCGGGATCGACGAGCGCCAGCGGGAGACAGTGGAAGGCCAGATCCCAGGCGGCATACCAGGGGTACTCCCACTTGTCAGGCATAGAGATGACGTCGGCATTGTACAGATGCGTCCACTCGCGGTTGCGACCGTTTAGGCGCTCCGGCGGGGGCGGGGGAAAGGCGGGATCGCCCGCGAGCCACTGCGCAACCACGTAGTGGTAAAACTGCTTCGACCAGAGGAGCCCGGCGAACGCCTGACGCATGACAGTCCGGGCGTCTGGTGAGAGGTTCTGGGGAATCACCGAGGCGTAAAACTCATCGGCCTCGCGTTGGCGCTCCGAGAACAGTTGTTCGAAGTCGGCGCCAAAGGGATTCCCGTTGGTGAGTGGCACCTCTGTATCAGTAAGCCGCAATCGGACTGTAGCCATCTCCCCAGGGCCGAGGGTCAACGGGTAGTGGGCGGCCGCCTTCGTCCCGACCGGCTCAAGGTTTACCGCCTCTTTCGCACGGTGGACGATGTACTCACTGATGCCATCCTTCACATAGAGGGAGCCGTTGTCGGTCCCGTACAGCCGCCGACTGTTCGTGTCATTCTCGGTGAAGAGCAGCTCTGGGACGCCGTCGCAGTACAGCCATCGGAGACCATAGTAGGGATGAGTCACCTCGATGGCGGCATGACCCTCCCGGTTCTTCGCCTGTCGCAGGCTTGGCCGCAGCTCATCGTAGCCCCGGGACCAGGTGTTGCGGAACCAGAGCGTCGGCAACAGGTGCAACTGAGCGCGATCCAGCCCGCGGTTAACCACACTGATTCGAACGAGGATATCGTCTGCGCTCGCCTTGGCGTATTCAACAACGATATCAAAGTAGCGATCCTCATCGAAGACGCCCGTGTCCAGCAGTTCATACTCGGGGGCGCTTTGCCCGCGCCGACGGTTTTCGTCCACCAGCCGCCCGTATGGGAACTCGGCCTGTGGGTACTTGTAGAGATACTTCATATAGGAATGGGTAGGGGTCGAGTCCAGGTAGAAGTAATACTCCTTGACGTCCTCACCGTGATTGCCTTCGTTTCCCGCCAGGCCGAAGAGTCGCTCCTTGAGGATCGGGTCGCGGCCGTTCCAGAGCGCGATGGCGAAGCAGATAAGTTGGTGACGATCGCAGATGCCTCCAAGGCCATCCTCCCCCCACCGATAGGCCCTCGAGCGGGCATGGTCGTGGGGGAAATAGTCCCAGGCGGTCCCCTGCGGACTGTAATCCTCGCGCACGGTCCCCCAGGCGCGCTCGCTGAGGTAGGGCCCCCAGCGCTTCCAGTGGGCCTTGCGCTCGCGCGACTCCTGAAGTCTTGCCTCTTCTTTCGTCATGGTGCGTTCTCCTCTTGCCGCGAGTTCGTCATACCGGCGGAAGCCGGTATCCAGAGGACCCGACTGGATTCCGTGTCAAGCACGGAATGACGGGCCAGAACAGAAAACGATGCCCCGCAGCTTGCTGCGAGGTAATTCACTCGCCGCCCCTTTTTCCGATGCCTGCTCTCGGAAGGAGACTATGGTTCTGCGACCTCACAGAACACCTTGATGGCGCCCTTCGCCTCCGTAAGCGTCTTCATCAACTCTTTGTAGCTCTCAAGGCCCTTCACCGGGTGGGTGAGCAGCTTGGACAACCATCCCGGCCACTGAAGCTCCGCCTGCGACAGGTCCTTGACCCCGATTTCGAAATATTCTCGATTGGCGTTCACGGTTCCCACCACTACCTTATTGCCCAGCACAAACCCCAAATTGATTCTGTCTGCCGGGACCTCGACCTTGCGCCCGCCCCCTGTGACGCTGGACAGAATCAGCACCCCATTCTTTCCCAGGATGTTCATCGCCTCGAAGACCAGCGGCGAGTACCCCGTCGCTTCGAAAATGACATCAAAGGGGCCGTGGTCGTGAGCCTCTTGCACGAGGGTCGTATCCTGAGTGCTGTGATAGCAGCCACCGATGTGATGGATCAGGTCGGCGTTGAAGTAGGGCGGCTTGGTCCGGCCGAAGGCGCAGACCTCAAGACCTCGGATGCGGAGCGCTAACGTGGTGAGCAAGCCGATTGTGCCTGCGCCGAGCACCGCGGCGCGCTTCGGGCGCCAGATTCGGAGCCGCCGCTGGATCTCGTACGCCTGCGCGATCCCTTTCTCGATCACGCTGGTGGGCTCGAGCAGCACCCCGACGGCTTTGAGTCCCTGCGGCACCTTGATGAGATACTCCGGGGCGTCCACGAAGTATTCGGTGAGGAAGCCGTGGCGCAGGTTAATACCGCGCTCGTAGTACACATCATCGGTGGTCATATCGTACATGCCGATCTGATCGTAGAGCGAATGACCTGGACGCCGCACCGTCGCCACGACATAGTCGCCCGCCTGCAACTCCGTGACCTGTGGGCCCACCTCTTCGACCACCCCGAACGATTCGTGGCCGATGATCAGGTAGTCATCACCCGGCGGCGGCGCGCCGTACTCGGCCGCATTGATCTCCTTGTCGGTACCGTCGACGCCGACGCGCAGCAGTTTTACCAGGACCCCCCGTCCGTCGGTCACGTCGCTCACCGTTGGCTTTGGCACGTCGCGCAGATGGATGGAGTTCGCCTTCCCTGGAATGACTGCAACGGCCTTCATACTGTGTCCTCCTTGAGCCGCACACGCTCTGGTCATCCCGTCTTCATGCCGGCTTGACCTCCTCCATCAGCGTGAAGAAGCCTTCGGCGAGCGTCGGGTGGATGTAGATAGCGCCTTTCAGTAGAGTGTAAGGCAGACCGGCAAGCATGAGAGTGCCGAGCATCTGAATCAGCTCTCCCCCCTCGGTCGCTAGGATGGCCGCACCCAGGATGCGGTCGTCACCAGCATCCACGATGAGTTTCATAAACCCACCCGTTTCATCCCGCTCGATGGCGCGCGCGACCCAGCTCATTGGAATCTTCCCGATCTTCAGGCTATGACCTTTCGCTCTCGCGTCCTTCTCGGTGATCCCGACCCGGCCTAGTTGCGGGTCGGTAAACACGGAGTACGGGACAATGCGATGATCGATCGTGACGTTTTTCCCTTCGACGAGGTTCGCGTAGAGGATCTGGTAGTCGTTATAGGAAATGTGCGTGAAGGCGGGTCCGCCTTTGACATCGCCCAGGGCCCAGATTCCGGGCACATTGGTCTCCAGGCGGCCGTTCACCGGGATATAGCCTTTGGCATCGGTCTGCACGCCGGCCTGCTCCAATCCCAGGTCGTCGGTGTTGGGCCTTCGCCCGGTGGCCACCAAGAGATGAGAGCCGGACACCGTCTGAGAGTCGCCATCCACGTCGAGCATCAGTGCAATCTGGCCGTTCGCATGCTGAACCCGGTTTGTGCGCGCGCGAAGCACGAAGGAGACGCCTTCGCCTTCCAGGAGTTTTTGCAGCTCGGCCGCGACATCCGGATCCTCACGCGTGAGGATCTCATCGCCTCGGTGGACGATCGTCACGCGGCTGCCGAACCGCCGGAACATCTGCCCAAACTCCAGCCCGATATAGCCGCCGCCAAGGACGAGCAGGTGCTCGGGCAGCTCACGAAGCTCCATGATGGTAGCGTTGGTCAGGTAGGCGGTCCCGTCAAGCCCTTCGATGCGCGGAATCTCGGGACGAGTGCCCGTATTGACAAAGATCCGCTCGCCCTCCAGGGTCTCCGCCCCAACCTGGATCGCGTGAGGGCCGATAAACCGGGCATGCCCGCGATGGAGGTCTAGATTCGGGCGTTGGTCCACCTTGCGCTCCTGGCCGGACCGGAAGCTCTGAACGATCGCGTCCTTGCGGGCCATGATGCGGGCCAGATCGACGCTGACCTCGCCAGTCCGAACGCCCCAGCGGGCGGCGTGACGGGCGTAATGGGCCACCTGCGCGGAGGCGACCATGGTCTTTGTCGGCGTGCAACCCGTGTTGATACAGGTGCCGCCGAGATGTTCCTTCTCGATCAGGGCCACGCGCCAGCCGAGGTCGGCCAGCTTGTGCGAGAGGGGATTGCCACCCTGACCTGACCCGATGACGATCGCGTCGTATGTCATTGGAGAGGCTCCTTTTCAGCCCAGCCGTTCGCGCAGGTGGTCTCCCACCCGGAGGGCATTGGCGATGATGGTCAGCGCCGGATTCATCGCTTCACTTGAGCAGAACGGGCTCTTGTCCTGCGAGTGACCTTCTTAAACAACACTCCCACTCTTTTTGACGCAGTTCCAGAGAAAAAAGATTCGTGGAGTTCGGAATGGGGAAGGTTGAAGGCTGGTAACTACGGCTGTGCGCGTCAGAGGACCATTCTTAGGGAGGCCGACCGGGCAGCGGGGATGCTTTCAGACTCTTCCGGAAATCGTGTGGGTAATTGACCCCACCTACGCTATGCTCAGACCCTCGAAAGCGGGCTGTTCGGATTTATCCCGATCCGCAAGCGGGCGGCGGTCGGGTGGAGTAGACTCGCCGTCAACCACTTGGCAACTGAACTTACCTCCTCAAAGTGAGCTTTTGTGTCTGATGTCCAATATGGACGGCGTCGTGGAGGCCGCGGACGACTTCCACGACGCCGCGTTCGATGTTGTTGTTGGGGTCATTTTAGTTTCCTCGCCAAGTCATTTGTTGCGGCCTGAACCACAAGCCAACTGATTTCGCATGTGTCTTTGTCGGGGAATGTCCTGACGACCATCTGCTGGTACGGATGAATCAGGTTGCGAAACTCCCGAAGCGCATGGGAGAACTTCTTCACATCGAAATCAATCCAGTCTGCTTCGTGTGCAACGTTGATCATATCCGATAATGTCCATTCTGCGAAGTGCTTAACCTTACCCGTTTTCGGGTCAATAGGTGCTACTGTACAAGTGTTTGCTTCCTTGGGGAATTTCTGAAGTACGGAAAGGAGCATACCCTCAAGTAATGAACCCATGATTATAGTTGCCGCAAGGTAAGCCTCAGTATTCAAACACCGCTGGGTCTGCTCCCAGCGGTCAGAGAGTATTTCTCCAAGTCCAGGTTCGAGTTGGAGGGTTAAGAAGGCTGGCGGTGGTAGTGTTTTGAGGTCGGGTTCGGTGTCTCGCTCGACAAACTGGGGTGTGATCGCCCTGAGGCTAGGTTTTACGCCGTCCAGTTCCACCTTGAGTCCTTCCGGCATGAGGATTTCGTTTAGTTTCGACAAAGCTTGTTTGACCTGTTCCTGGTTTCCTCGGTATTCGCGGGGGTCAGCAAGGCGGAGAACAACGCCTTTGAGATTGTTGTCGCTGAGTTGTTTCAAGACGTCGAGGGTCCACCACTTGCGAGTGGAACCATCATGCCGGAAGTTTGAGAAGCCTACTCGCTGGAAGAAGCGAGTAAGGTCGGAACCTGTCCGATAGACAGGATAGCCCTGACCGTCACCGCATATCATGTCGGCCAGCGAATCCAGCGTTTGTTCGTCCATCTGTTCTTCTCCCGCGATCCCAACGACCCGGCATAAGCTGCGACCAGAGGCGCGCTCGCGCAAGCGAGCAAGCTGACAGCTAGGTGACTATCCCCCCAAGAAAACCGACGGCCGAGGCCGTCACGCTTCATGCGATATCTGGACGCCAACGGACTCAGATGTCAAGTCTATCGGACTTGTCGCGATTGCAGTCGAAGCACGTGAGCCGGATGTTGTGCTCGTCTGAGCTACCACCTCTGGAGAGGGGGATGATGTGGTCAAACTCTACCTCATCATCCTTAAGGTGTTTTCCGCAATGCTGGCAAGTATAGTTGTCTCGCCGAACGACGCGAACCTTTGTCTCAAAGGGGATATATCGCCCGGAGCGACGTACCTTCGAGGTCTCAGAAAACGCTTCGTTGACGAATACGACGGGACAAATGTGCCCAAAGACGTTGCACGCCATTATGGCGATGTCAGATGGGATCGACTCTGGGTAGTTCTCTGGATCATATGCCGAAAGCTCTTGGCCGAACCGACGGCGGAGTTCCTTAGTTAGTGGCTTACCGTTGGCGAGATTGCCACTCTCGAGACAGGATCGCAGGTAGTCGTTGTGCTTCTCTACATGCTTGCGCAAGGGTGGGAGCAGCGGGAAGTCCTCCACGACTGGCCCATAGGGACAGTAGCGAAGCTCCCAACATGGCTTGCAGACTTTGCGGGCTGCCTGCCTCCACGGAATGTGTCAATGATTTTGAGACACCTGGTGTTCGAATTTAGTGTCGCGCCTCATCGCTCTGTTTCATC
>CABIKM010000013.1 GCA_902196205.1 Candidatus Methylomirabilis lanthanidiphila
CGGAATGTGTCAATGATTTTGAGACACCTGGTGTTCGAATTTAGTGTCGCGCCTCATCGCTCTGTTTCATCGGCTTCGGCTGATTGATCCACGCGGCCTCCGGCAGGGCCGGGGGAACCGGGATCTTGCGGACGAACCGCTCCGGATGGGCCGCATAGGCAGCCTGCAGCACCGCGGCGCGGGCCGCGCGGACCTCGTCCGCCAAGCCGTAGTGCACGACCGCCGGCGTCAGCAGACCGATACCAGTATGCCGGTGCGCCGTGTTATACCAGGGGAAGAAGTCCTGACAGAAGCTCCGGGCATCTTCGATCCCGCCGAAGCGCTCCGGGAAGTCCGGCCGGTATTTGAGGGTTTTGAACTGGCTTTCCGAGTACGGGTTGTCGTCACTCGTATGCGGCCGACTGTGGGTCTTGGTGACGCCGAGGTCGGCCAATAAGAAGGCCACAGGCTTGGAGGTCATGGAGGAGCCCCGGTCCGCATGGATCGTGAGCTGCCCTGCCTCAATCCCCTGTTTGGCGCAGGTCTCGCTGATGAGTCGCTCGGCTAAGGCGGCGGCTTCCGCCTGGGCGACCATCCAGCCGACGACGTACCGGCTGAAGATGTCCAGAATCACATAGAGATAGAAGTAGGACCATGTGGTCGGACCGAGGAGCTTCGTAATGTCCCACGACCAGACCTGGTTCGGCGCCGTGGCCAGTAACTCGGGTTTCTGATACACGGGGTGGCGCAACTGATTCCGCCGTTCCTTGACCTCGGTGTGGGCATTGAGAATGCGGTACATCGTGCGAATGGAGCAATGATACTCGCCGTCATCCAGGAGGGTCGCATAGACCTCATGGGGCGCCTGGTCCGCAAACCGGTCAGCGTGCAGCAGGTCGAGCACGCCCTGCCGTTCGTCGGCAGACAGCGCGCGCGGAGAACTGGGGCGTGTCGTCGGCTCCACCGCCGAGGCATGCGTGCGTGCCTGGGTGCGATAGAACCCGGACCGGGGGATGCCGAGCGCCTTGCAGGCTGGTGTGATCCCGACCTCGGAGGCCAGGGTCCGTGCGGCGTCCATCAGTCGCTGCCTCCGGCCTCGGAGGTCGCCAGGGGGATCCCCAGGATCTGTGAGACTTTTTTTTGAACGTCAATGATGAGCTCGGCCTGTCGGAGGCGCCGCGTCAGCCGTTCGTTCTCCTGGCGAAGCGCAGCATTCTCCCGTCGCAGCGGATCCTGGCTTGGGGCCTTGCGGCCCCGCTTCTGGGGGGTGAGGGCGGACAGGGTACCGGCGTCCCGCTGCCGGCGCCAGGTCGTGAGATTCGAGGAATACAGTCCCTCCCTCCGCAGGAGCGCCCCCAGACTCCCGGGGACGGTGCAGGCATCGGCGAGCTTCAAGATGCGCAACTTCTCGGCGGCGGTAAAGCGTCGCCTGATCGCCTTGGCCGGTACCTCTGGATCAGGCGGCACTACGGGGACCGCCTGCTGTGGCTCGGTGGCGGGGGCGGTGTCGACCCACGGACGCGTTGGGACGCGGCGGGTGACGGCGATGCCCTGGCTGGCTGGAATCGGTTCAGGTCGCATAGTATTTTCTCCTCCCCGCCCTCTACTCTAATTTACAGGGGGGTAGGTGTCTCACTCATATTGACACAGAGG
>CABIKM010000014.1 GCA_902196205.1 Candidatus Methylomirabilis lanthanidiphila
GTGACGCTCAGCAAAATCCCCCCAACCCCCTTTCAAAAGGGGGGAACGGGGGGATTTCGGGACCGGAGTGAGAGACTTTCTAACTAATGACAATTGTTGCATAACTGAGGAATGGTGCCTTCGGTGAGGGTAAGCTCTTCATCGTTTTTCAACGTACCAAATCCGCAAAGGCTCTACTTTCCATGGTGGATATCCGCGATCATCGAACTCCCTGAGCATTCTCCAATTTCGTGGCGGGACAAAATGCCCAAGATTCGGGATACAGCTAAAGCAACCATAATACGGCAACCTGGGTCCTCCGGTCACAACGTATCCCGTTTCCACGCTCAAGAATTTTTGCTGCCATGCCTCTGGTGTTTCGGTATTGATCCATGCATGGAGCCTCGGGTCGCGTCTTCCCCCATTCTCAAGCCGTTCGATCTTGGATATCAAATACCAATCGGAGTAGATGTCACCATTCTGATTTTTCAGATACGTAGTGGCGTCTCTCACCTCGCCAAAAGCAATCCTGGCTATTCGAGTTGATTCATAAGACCAGGGAATAGAAAACGCTACATACACAGCAAAAGCGACGGCGAAAATGGTCTGATAGTTCTTTCTGAATCTGTTCCAATAATAAGACACGAAAATAATTGAGGGGGGGACGACGATGACAAAGTATCTGAAGATACGTGGGATCGTATACGGAATAAAATCCCTCACCTTGTGCGGAAAAAATTCAACAAAGAAAAACATCACCAGAAACCACACTAAGACAGGGAAGATTTTCTCACAAACATTGTTTCTAACGCCAATCAATAAGCACAGTACGACACCATAGAAATGATATCCGTGCAGGCTTTCACCGAATTCATTCTTAAAGAACATCTGATTCGGATATATCATCAGTTGGTATGCATCGAGCGGTGCGATATGGGGCGGCTCTCGATTCTGACCAAAAATCGTGATGTAGGTGAACGGATCTCCCACCAGGAACCAGCAGGTTATAAATAAGATAAGAAACAAGACCATGAGAGATACCATGAACGTTAAGTATCTAGAAATCTTCCTGAGATCCCATCCCTCTCTCGCAAGATAAAATCCGAGAATAACCGGTAGAATATAGGCGCCAAAAAGTTTATTTACAAAGGCCAAGAATATAAATAACGCTGACAGAACAAAATAGAAGGCGCTGTAATGTCTTTGCGCGACAACAAAGAAATATACCGCCAATAGCATATACAGAGAAAGATTCACATCGGTGGATATTAATGTAGCGTTAAGCACTTCAAAGGGATTGACCGCCATTAATGTCGCGGCAATGAGGCCTGTTTCGATATCAAACAGCTCTCTCCCGATTAAGTACACTACATAAATGCAGCCAATTGACGAAAGAAGTACAGGAAGAATAAATGTGAATTCGTTAATTCCAAAGATTTTCCAGATTACTATCTGTGGGATCCAGTAGGAAAACCTATAGTAGTACTGGCTATTGAACATTCGACCATCATAAATATTCTTGAATGCCGCAAAGTAATTGGGGTCGTCTCCTAAGCCATCACCACAAAACAATACTAATCTGAGGACTGAACCGAAAATCAGGATTGCTATGATGGAATATTTGTTGATCATGCCATTCCTGAAACCGACCTGCTGAGCTGTGGTCATCTCCTGGCCACCCGATCGCGTTTCGTACGCACCTGAAGCCACAGGAGGAACAGACTGCCGAATCGGTAGAGGCCCTCGTGGAGGAGGTTGAACTTGCTTCGCCGGCGATCATCGCACCAGACCGGAATCTCCGCGATGGCGGCGCCTTCACGGTGGCCCCACGCGATGAGTTGCACCACATACGCGCTTCCGTCGGCGAGGGCGGGAAGGTGTGAGATGACGGCCGACCGTCGGTAGGCCTTTGCGCCGATGGAATAGTCGGTGAACTCCAGGCCCAGCAAATGGCGGGTACAGGCGATAAACGAGGCGCTCGCCAGCCGCCGGAACAACGAGCGCTGTTGCGCACCGGTTTGCTTGGAGCCGATGACGATATCGGCGGTTGCGAGTACGGCCGCGGCTGATTCGATAAACGCCAGATCAATAGTCAGGTCGAGATCCAGGCAGATCACTCGGTCGTGTTGCGCGCGTCGGATCCCCTCTTTGAACGCGCGGCCTACGCCGCGGCGGTCCAGCGCAATGACCCGCAGATCATCGCGACCCAGCGCGCTCGCCTCGGCTATTTCAACGGTTCGGTCTGTAGAACCGTTGCTGACAAGAATTATCTCGTACTGCTCAATATCCCGCTCTTTCAGGAAGGCTCGCAGGCGGTCGATGCTGGCGCGCAGAATGGCTTCCTCGTTGTACGCGGGGATCAGGAAGGTCAGCGGGTCCCGGTTTGACTGAGGTCCTGCGGGGGCATGAGACATAGCAGGGGCGGTTATCCGAAGAGCGCCGGTCGCACGAAGTCCAGGAATAGGGCAGCCTGCCGGCGCCATAGCCGAAGGTCCATTCGGCACAGCCTGGACCAGAGCACGGCCGGTCGCAGATAGAATTGCTGGAACGCCCGGTTTACGATTCCCTGGAGGATGTCGGAATCATGCTCCTTGCTGAATACCTCAGGGAACAGCTCATCTGATCCGCTCATCTCATAGAGCGTGGTCCCTCGGTACGGGCTGACGGCATGGAAGGAGGCATATGTCGGATTCAGGCGCTTGGCAAAGGTGATGGTCGCGTCCATATCCTCTTGTGTCTCCCCGGGGAATCCGAACATAAAAAAGCAGACCTGATCGATTCCTGCCTGCTTGGCTTCCACAACGCCCCGCTCAATCTGCTCAAGCGTAATCCGCTTGTTGGTCGCGGCCAGCACCCGAGCCGAACCGCTTTCAACGCCGAAGTGGATCAGCCGGCAGCCGGCGCGCTTCATCAGGTTCAGGAGCGGTCCGTCCACATAATCGGCCCTCGTCTGACACGCCCACTCGAAGGGTAGCCCGGCCACGATCAGTCGCTCGCATAGATCCCAGACATACTCCCGCGCTGCCGTGAACTCCAGATCGATAAAGTATCCGGTCCTGGCGCCCGCTTCCCCGACCAGATACGTCACCTCGCGGACAACCTGATCGGGATCTTTCCTCCGATAGCCCTTCCCGTACATTTTGAGAAGACAGAAATGACATCGGTAGTGGCACCCGCGCGTCGTTTCCAGCAGGGCAAACCGGTCGCCGAGAATCTCGTACCGATAGTAACCGAAGTCGAGGAGACGGAAGGCGGGCATCGGAAGGCTCGTCAGATCGAGCGCCGGCCCTTCCGGGTTATTGAGGATCGCACCCTCCCGGAGATAGGTGGCACCCGGTACCTCGGAAAGGTCTTTACCCTCGCAGAGCGCCCGGACGGCCAGTTCAGGCTCGCCGCGGATCACCGCCCGCGCCCGCGTCATAGTGAGCAGCTCGCCGGGCGCAACGGTCCCATGCGCGCCCATCACGTGCAGCTTCTCATGGTCCACCAGGTTTGTGACGGCCAGGAATGGGTCCAGATCGAGATTGGGGCATTGCCACCGGTCGATGGGAGACGAGGTCACGAAGACCAGATCGGCCTGTGCCGCAGCCTCTCGAATGGCGTTCAGCGGGGTGGGGATGGCGCGGGCATCGATGAGGCTGGCGCTCAGCCCGTCCTGCTCCAGGATCGCCGCGCAGTTGAGCAGATCGAGCGGCGGCCAGGCGCGGTTGAACCGCTGCCCCTTTCGGCTTACCAGCCCGTCCCAGCTCGGATTGACCAGCAGGACTTTCAGTTGCCTTCCCGACACGTTGAAACCACCCTAGCCTCTCATAAAGGCCGACTATACCGTTTCCTCGACAGTAAGACAAGCCCTTCCGCAAGGAGCCACGCGATCCCGACCCCGGTGGCGACCCACCCCGCATAATCGGGCCAGCGATTGCCAAAGACGAGTCGGACGTGCGTGGTCGTGGGATACACCAGCATGAAGGCCGGTGACACCAGGTAGATCCGATCGGCGCCCTCAACGCGCCATTTCGGATGGTAGGACACTTTGACCAAGTGCGGGCGACCGGGACAGTCGGTCTCGAACCGGACCTCCTCATTGCCTACAGCGTCTTTCACGTGGCATTCCGAGGGGAACAGTCGTTTCTCCGGCACATCCTCCAGACCTGTAAAGGGTGGCGCGGCCTTTGGCGCCGGTTCGCCCGTGCGCAGAAAGATGAGCGGGACATCCAGCCACTCCGGTTTCTGGAACCAGTCATAGGCCAGCCGCTTCCAGTCACCATCGGTCGCCATCATCGGTTGGTACCGAAGCGGGACAACGTACTGGCCGCTTCCTTGACGGACCCCGAAGATTTTGTATGGTCCGATCTCCCCTTTCTCACGGTACCCTGAGCTTGACGCCAGCGCCGCCTTGACCTTGTCCGTGACGGCAATCACCTCTTTCACATTGAACAACTCCAGATGGGCGAGCGCCGTTCCGGGTCAAATGTCGTGCACTTGTACGGGAGAAAGGGGCAAGACGGGGTCTCCGTCAGCTCCGACTGGATATAGAACACGAACGGGGAGCTTGGAGAGGACTGCATGTACGCCCCTTCAAGCGTGGGACGGCCCGAGAAGAGCGGCAATGCCTCGAATGCCCTGATCGTGCCGACCTTGTCATGCAGAACCGAATGCTGATACACGACCCTCGGACTATGAGGGCCGCCGGCCAGGCCGATGGAACTTACGACAAGATAGTATCGCCACCACGGTTTCTGCTCCATCCCTTCAAAGTTCCAACGAATCCATGTGGGGATAAACGAGACCTGAGGCGCGACCCACGCGATGACCAACACGCCGATGACGGCCGGCGCGGCTCGCCTGAGCGACTGCGGCAGCCGTGTCAGCACACGACCGAGACCGGCCGCGGCCAGCAACGTTAGAAAGAATTGGGCAAAGGCCAGGAACCTGACATCTACGAGGTTCAGTCGGGGCGAGACAAAGTAGAGCACGACGGAGAAGACGACAGGATAGGTCAGGTAGTAGACGATACGAAGCCACGCTGTATCCGTCCGCTTTCGCAAGACCTCGGGCACCGTCGGAGCGCTCATAGGCATGGACGTCGTCGCCCCCTCACCTACATCCTCTCCCCCAGGTTGGGGAGAGGAGTTCTTTTTGCTGCCCCTCGCCCCCCTTTGGAGGGAGAGGGCGGGGGTGAGGGGAAACTTACCGGGCAATAACGCCGAGCCGACTGTGGCCGCTGCTATGACGACAACAGGCCATAGTATGACCGGGATAATTTCCAAAGGGGATGTGAACGCCCATGTGATGGGGAATCCGGTCGTATAGTGAAGATGCGCGACGAGCGGCACCAGCCAGAACCCCAGCAGCAACCCGCCAAGCGCATACACCCGCACCAGATACAGGAGGGTGCCTCGAAAATCGGACTCTACGGCAAGAAAGTAGAGTCCAAACCCCGCCGCCATCACCATTCCGTAGCCATGGGCCAGACCGACCAGGGCGAACAGTACGGCACACCAGCCGACGTGGCGTCGCTCAGTCACACCCCGATAGAGCGCACCCACGAATAACACGAGCAGAGTCAATGACAGACTGTGAGAGAATTCACCGGCCAGTGTGCTTGGGAGGTTCCCACCCCACATGCTGTTGCCCGCATTAAACAAGAATGGAAGCGTGAGAACAGCGCCAAGGGCCGGTATCGGAAACGGGCAGCCGATCCAGCGAAGGGCAACCAGCGAGGCGATCGGAAGGCCGAACGTCCCGGCGACGGTGCCCAGCTTAAACGCGACGGGGAATGAGACGACAAGACTCAAGCCCGCAATCAGCAGAAAGGCGAGGGGGAAATAGAAGAGAAAGAGGGGATACCCGGCGAAGTTTCCCGGCATCCAGCCGACGAGCTTTCCATAAGGGAGCAGGTAATCCCGCAGATACCTTGCCGCCACATAATGAGCGATCGTGTCGCCCCCACCGGTGATCGTCGGAGTCAGAAGGAGGGAGGGTGTGAAGTACCAGAACAGGAACCCGTGGGTTAACGCGAGAACGACCAGCGTACTCGACCGTTCGATCCAGACTTGGCGCCTCCCCGTCGGAAGGTGGTCCGACTCCGCCGGCACCGTATCCGGCGATGCGCGAACGTCAGACATGGGCTGCTCCAAAAAACGAGAACGGGGCTGAACGCCCCGTTCTCGTACGTGTCACTTTATAAAATGTGTCGGATTGCCGACTATGAGATGTGAGCTCTGCGGGCTTTGAGCATCCAGGCCATCGCGCCCAGGAACGCCACACCCAACATCGCCATACCCCACGGACCGACCGTCGGAATCACGGTTGTCGTGCTCGTCGTGCTCGTCGTGGTCGTGGTCGTGGTTGTCGTGGTTGTCGTGGTTGTCAGGAATACTGAAGTATTATCCTGCTTCGCGGCGGAAGCACATGCTGTGCCAGTCGCGCACTGCGAGTCACCAGGAGCCATTTTGGCAAGGAACCCTGACACCGCGCCGGCACCCTCAAGTGTCGATCCCGGGGTCAGCAACGACGAGCTATTCAGGGCGAACACCACGCACTTGCCAATTACCACGAGACCCGGTGCCGTCCCAATACCGTCTGTAGGGAGCGCAGTGCCCAAGGCGACGCTGGTTGTTGGGGCGACTCCTCCGAATCGATATTTAGTCCCAAGCGTGTTGTCCGCGGCAGGGACGTTGCCGCCTCCACCGCTCAGGGTATTTGGAAGGCGGGTATTACCTGAGAGAGAGATTACGCCTCCCACATCATCTCCCACATCCCAGCTACCAAAGCCACCATTGGCATTGGCGTTGAAATCTCCCGGGAGAGTACATCCGCTCAGAAGGCCTGTGTGCCGGACACTGGCTGCAGGGAATAGTGAGTCGATTGCGACATTAGCCTGCAGGGGGTCCCCAGGGTTTGCTGTGGTTGTAGCGCTGACGCCGCCATCAGCAGACCTTCTGGCGCCGAGGGCGAGGCCGGTGACTTGGACCGGATCACCGGTTGCTCCATCATCCCTGAAAGCAAAATAGCCAGTCCCGTTACTCGACATGAAGAAGTTCGACTGGAACCCCGCCTCGGTTATTGGGACGAGCACCCAGCTTACAAGCGAGATAGAGACTGAGAGGGAGAGCAGAACTCTCTTCCTTCGCAGAACCCTTGCTCCAGAAATCATCCTTGCTCCTCCTTGCCCCACCTGGTAGGGCATAATCGAACGTTGTGGTAACGACCTTATAGTGCGATCTTGATCTCTGATCGATTAGCTCTAAGGGCCGTACGCTGCCCTTCTTCCACTCTCTCGCCTCCCTTCGCCCCCCCAGATGTATTAACGATCTATGGCACACTAGCAATGATCCAAAGCCGGCAAAGCTGAAATTTGGCTATCTTTAGCATGCCGTCCTTTTGCTTGTCAAGTATTTTTTCATATCTGTATGTTGTCGTCACGCCTGAGGGGTAAGCGGGCTGGCAGGTTGATTTTTGATGGCCTAACCGCTACAGTGGCACTCTGAGGACCCGCGATAAATGAACATCTGTCTGATCGGCCCTATGCACCCTCTCCGAGGCGGAATCGCCCACTACAACGCGCAACTCGCGCTGGAGCTGAAGAAACGCCACGAGATCGCGATGATCTCGTTTTCGCGCCAGTATCCGGCCGTACTGTTCCCGGGGCGCACGCAGTTTGATCCGGGTCCGCCGCCTTCCGGACTCATCGCAGAACCGCTCCTCGACTCTATCAATCCGGTAAGCTGGTTGCGGACCGGTCGTCGGATCGCTGAAATCGCACCAGACCTAACCGTCGTTCACTGGTGGCATCCGTTCTTCGGCCCATGCCTCGGAGCAGCCGTACGCGTGTCCAGGAGGCGATTCGGCGCCCGCGTGATCTTCATCTGCCACAATGTGGTTCCGCACGAACCGTTTCCCGCGGCAGACAGCCTGACAAGGTTTGCCTTGGCCACAGGCCATGCGTGGCTCGTCCAGTCCGAGACCGACCAACGGCACCTGGAGTTGTTCAATCTGCGAGGTCCTGCTCTTCTGGCCCCTCACCCTCCAGGGCAAGGGTTCGGCGAGCCGATCGATCAAGAGGAGGCCAAGCGGCGTCTTGGCCTGACCGGAACGATCCTTCTCTTCTTCGGCTTGATCCGCCGGTACAAGGGACTGCCATGCTTACTCGAAGCCATGGCCCTCGTCCTCCAACAGGTGGATTGTACGCTCCTGGTTGTTGGAGAATTTTATGACGGAAAAGACCAGTGCCTGCGTCTCATCAACACACTGGGCCTGGCATCAAGAGTCCGGGTCATCGATCGTTTCATTCCGGACGACGAGGTCAGTCTCTACTTCTGCGCCGCCGATCTGGTCGTCCTCCCCTACGAGTCCGCTACCCAAAGCGGTATTGTCCCGATCGCGTATGCCTTCGAGCGTCCGGTCGTCGTCACTGCCGTGGGCGGGCTGCCGGAGGCTGTCCAGGACGGCGAAACCGGTCTGCTGGTCGAGCCCCGAAATCCCACCGCCTTAGCAGCAGCCATCATTCGCTTTTTCGAAGAACGACTCGGGCCGGCGTTCAGTCGCAACATTTCGCAGCGCACACGATTCTCGTGGACAGATCTGGCCCGAACCCTTGAGCTCGCGGCGAACCACCCCGCGACATACTGATAGTGGAGATCAACGGATAAGAAGCGGCTCGGACCGCCTGAAGGCAGCACGCTCATTTCTCTCGGTGGCAGCGACATCAATGCTGTTACAGCAGACGGCTCTCGCACATGAGTCACAAGAGCCGTAACACTCGCAGCGTGTGTCATTGCCGGCCTCTCGATTCTGTGTTATCCTCACCGCGGTCATTCTCCGCCGCGTATAATCACCGGACGCTTCATGCAAGCATGTGGCCTCCACGATACCGCTGATGGCGATCGTGTCGTGAGGCGAAAGGATTCATGATGGCATCACATATCTCGCATCTGAAGGATCGCATCGGACGCCGGGACTACACGGTGGGCATCATCGGCCTGGGATATGTGGGGTTGCCGGCGGTCTTGCGTTTCTGGGAGGTGGGTTTTCGGGTGTTGGGGTTCGACATCGATCCCCACAAGGTCAAGCGGCTGAACGCGGGCGAAAGCTACATCCGGCACCTTCCATCGGATCGGATCGCCTCCCTGTCCCACTCGGGTCGATTTGAGGCGACCGGCGACTTCGCCCGCCTTGGCGAGGCCGACGCACTGCTCGTCTGTGTCCCGACGCCGTTAACGCGCCATCGCAACCCGGACCTCCAGTATGTGATACAGACCGCAGACGCCATTGCCCGGACCCTCCGACCGGGCCAGCTTATCTGCCTGGAGAGCACCACCTATCCGGGGACGACTGAGGAACTCCTCCTGCCGCGCTTTGAGGCAAAAGGACTGACGGTGGGGGAGGATTTCTTTCTGGTGTTCTCGCCGGAGCGGGAAGACCCGGGCAATGCGCGCTTCGGATTGGCCGTCATCCCCAAGGTCCTCGGAGGGGTCTCAGACGCCTGCGGCGAGTTGGGGGAGGCGCTCTACGCGACGATTGTCTCTAGAGTGATCCGGGTCGCCTCGCCCAAGGTGGCCGAAATGACCAAGCTCCTCGAGAATATCTACCGCGCCATCAACATCGCGCTGGTCAATGAGCTCAAGATGCTGTCAGACCGCATGGGGATCAACATCTGGGAAGCGATTGACGCCGCGGCCACTAAACCATTCGGCTTTCAGCCTTTCTATCCGGGGCCAGGCCTTGGAGGGCACTGTATTCCTATCGATCCCTTCTATCTCACCTGGAAAGCCCGCGAGTACGGCATGACGACGCACTTCATCGAACTGGCCGGCGAGATCAACCACGCCATGCCGGCCTGGGTGGTGGGAAAGGTTATAGAGGCGCTGAACACAAGGGGTACGTCGCTGAACGGCGCCAAGGTCCTGGTCCTGGGGGTGGCCTACAAACCGGACATTGACGATCAGCGGGAAAGCCCGGCGTTAGAGATCCTGACGCTGCTCCGGCAACAGGGCGCTCATGTCAACTACGCCGATCCCCACGTCCCACGGTGCTACGGCCATCGTCACTACCCCGACCTCGATCTGACCGCCCTACCCCTGACGGCTGAGACCATCCAGGCGCAGAATGCGGTCATCCTGGTAACCAATCACGCCGCGTTTGACCTCGAGTTGATCCGCCGACACGCCCCCCTGATCGTGGATACCCGAAACGCCTTCAAGGGCATCCCCCCAGACAAGGTTGTCAAGGCGTAAGCGGGCGCCAATCGCGGAGAAGGTCGTGGACGATGCAAGGTCTGCGAGCTGAGCGGGCTTGGCTAAGCCCCGCCCTGCCCTAACTCTCCTACTGCCAGTCCAGAAGAGATCGGACGCCTGAAGTCTCCGCGTCGGGGATTTCATCTTGACTCTGACGTCACCCCAGCATATCATCATACTAAGTGTAAGCGTTTTAGGAGGTGTTATATGCCTACTGTGACCGCACGCGCTCCAAAATTCAAGGTGACTGTTACGCTGAGCCCCGATGTGGTCCACCAGCTTGATGCGATCCTCAGCTCCCCTGAAGCCGGCTCTCGAAGTCGACTCGTGGAGGAGGCGCTTCGCCAGTGGCTCCATGACCACGCTCGTCGGGAACTTGAACGGCAAATAGAGCAATATTACCGCTCTCTTTCTAAAGACGAGCGCAAAGAAGACCGGCAATGGTCCAGGCTGGCCGCCCGCTCGGCCGGACGCCTGTGGGATAAATAGCCCCCGTGTCATTTCCTCGGCGCGGAGAGATCTATCTGGTCCGGCTTCCTGGGCATCCTTCCGACAGCAAGGCGCGGCCCGCTCTCGTCGTCTCTATGGATGTGCGCAACCGCCTCGCCAATGACGTGATCGTCGTGCCGCTCTCCACAACGCACCGCCCTGCGCCCACCCATGTTGAACTACCTGCTGGGGAGGGCGGTCTTCAGAACATCTCTATGGCCAAGTGTGAACAGGTCACCACGTTGGATAAAGCCTTTCTCCTGCGTGGTCCATTCGCCGGAATAATCAGCCCGCCTCTCATGCGAGACATCGAAAGAGCCGTTCAAATCGCCATCGGAATCCTGCCCTAGTGAAGCGGGTTCGCCCAGCCTTGATTGCACGTGGGGTGCGTGCTACACTTATTTGCGTGTAAAGGGTTGAGGAACCAGAAAGGGGGCTATAATGGGACAAAATATCACCTTACGTTTAGACAAGGAGTTGATCCGAAAGGCCAAGGTTCTGGCCGCACAGCAGGGGACCTCGGTAAGCGGCCTTTTGACGCGGCACCTCGAACAGCTCATTAACGAAGAGGGGGTGTACGAGACCTCCAGACAATATGCGCTCGCCTTGCTGGAGCGCGGACTTCATCTCGGCGGGAAGATTCCCTGCCCCCGCGAGCAGTGGCATGACCGGTAAGGTCTTTGGCTGGTTGTGCCGTAAAGATCCTATCCGAAGATCTCCAGCCCGATAAAAAGATTGAGGGTGTCTTGATCGTAAATCCGTTCGTCGTGTCCCCCGCTTCTTCCGAGCCCAGCTAGGGCCGCGCCCCCTAGCATCGTCGATCGCGCAAGACTGTGAAGCCGCTTCACTGAGGAAGTCAGATGCCATGGTAGGTTTTACAGACGGCGTTCGGTCAAGGGATGATCCTTGACGCCGCCGAAGGAACGGACGTATAGTAGGCGCACAAGAGGCAAAGGGGAGAATTAGGATGGGAACAATAGAGATCAGCACGCCTGAGCGGGAAAAGGCTCTGGCTGTCCTCTTGGATGCTGTCGAACGGCAAAAGCGCCTTCTCTCACAGAGTATTGGTCGAACACAGGAGAGGATTCAGCGCTTGGCGGCTTCCCTCCAGGTGAACCCTGATCTTCTGCTGGCTGGGGAGGTGCCCCGTCCGGAGGCGCAGGACATGGACCTGTTGGAGCTGGAAGGCGAGCTGGACTTGCTTCGCCATTTGCGCGACCAGCTCGCAAGCCTTGAACACCTGACGATATGCTCCTGAGAGACTCCGGCTGCACAGCCTTCTCTCAGCCTGGTGCTCCAAGAGATTGGCTCACACCTGAAGGTGCCATAAAGTCGCCGCAGTTCCCCTCATTTCCCCTTACGCTTTACATCCCCCGGCAGCGGACCGCCTCAGGCGCCTCGGTTCTCGGGTAGTATCCCGAGTCAGAAGTTCGGTGAAGAGGTCGGCGCTCCATGTATCGTCCTTCCTGCAAAAGCGGGAATCTAGAACTCCTATTATTCCTCTGGATGCTGGCTCACGCCCGCAATGCGGGCCTGGCCGGAATAACATAATGAGCACTTTTTACAATCCGAGCGATGCAGTTCCTACCTTGTCTCCAGAGCTATAAACCGACTCTCCGCTCCTTCGCAGTCCGACCTCATTCCCTAACTTCCTAATACAACGGCCTCCGCGACTATTCCCGCCGGGTGACTACCCCGCTGGCATCGTACTTGCCTTTTCGCATACCGGCACATATGGCGCGGCACCGCTTTTCGAGGTAGAGCAGACGTCTATTGTCACCTGCGTGACAGGATTTTTCACGTCGGGCTGCAGCGTCTTGCATTGCCAGGCCGGATCAGACCGCCAGCCGACATATTCCACTGTCAGATATCGATGCAACGTATTGAAAATGGTGGCCTTGTATCTAATAGTGCATAAGTCTTGTTCTGACGACCTTCTGGCACACTCATTGCACTCATTTTGTGGCATCGAAGGTTCCTTTCCGATAAACGCAAACCAGTCGCGAGGCTGGGACGCAAAGCCACCGGTCAGCAAACGGGCTGACAGCGGGGTTACCGAAGAAAGGAAGGGCGGTACCACCCACCGCTCCTTTCGGAAAGCAACCTTCCGGAAGGAGCGGTTTTCATGAAGACCACAGTTGCTTTCGCCCTGGCCCTCACAGTAGCCTTCACCGGAATCGTTGGAAATCACGCCGAAGCCGCCAAGGCAAAGCCCGATCTGATCGTCTCCGCCGTCAGCGCCCCGCCCTCAACCTCCCCAGGCGCGACTATCGTCGTATCCGGTACCATTAAGAATCAAGGCAAGGCTAGCTCGAAAGCCTTCAGTGTTGCGTACTATCTTTCCCCGAGCGCTTCCAGCACCAGCGGTGCGGCTGTGCTGGGGACTCAGAACGTATCGGGTCTCGCAGCCGGCGCCAGCGTGGCCCTCAGCAATTCATTTACTGTTCCCGCCTCAACCACAAGCGGCACATTCTATGTCGTGGGGGTCGCCGATTCGACCAAGGTCATCAGCGAGAGCAACGAGAGCAACAATGCCCGCGCCTCCGGCGGTATCGTCATCCAGTCTGCGGCGTCAACTCCGGTATCGGATAATCAGATAACGGTCTGGGTCACCGATGCCCTTACCCGCATCCAACCCACTGATCCTACCGGAACTACCGCCGCCGCCGCGATCAAGGCCGCTCGAAATGAATACGAGACCTTCCAAGTCATCGTGCGAGCACCTGATACGACCGACCTATCGGGCGTTAATGTTACCATATCTGACCTGGTCGGCCTCGGGACGATTGCTAAAAGCAACATCGCCCTTTATCGTACTCACTATATTCCTGTTACGGCGAAGTCTCAATTCTCGAGTAATGGCTGGTACTCGCCCAATCAGCCCGGCGACTGGCCAGATGCCCTTGTTCCCTCTTCCGTACCTGGAGGAACCTATCAGTCGTTCCCATTCTCGGTTCAGGCCGGGAAGAATCAGCCGGTACTGGTAGAGGTGTTCGTTCCCAAGGAGAGCCCGGCAGGAACCTATACCGGCACGTTGACTATTACCGCTACCGGGCAATCGCCGGTGACGATGCCTATCATCTTAACGGTATGGGGTTTTACTCTACCCGACAAGCCGGCCCTAGCCTCGGACTTCTGGGGCTATGACCTGTGGATGACCACCAACTACTCTTACTCCGCGGGGGCAGATCGACTTACCCTCAGAAATAATCTCTACACCGATCTGCGACGGCATCGGATCGGCTTTGGCTTGACAGACAGTACGGGGCCTTTCCCGAACGCATCCCTCGATGCTGTTCTGCAACAGCAGGCACGGATCCAGTCTCCCTGGAACATGACGGATGTCAATCTCCAAGAGCTGGTGGGTGCGTACGGAGCAGATCAACTCTTTGGGCAGCATTACGATGAACCGCAGACAGTCTCACAAATTAACGCAATCAACGATCCGAACGGCGAAGTTCAACGATATCGGCGAAATGGCGTCCCAGAGCTGCTGACCGTGTCGTGGTCATCCGAGCTGATCAACGGCGAATATGCCGGCTGGAGCGCCAATGTCGACATCTTCGCCGGCGTTCACTACGCTCTGATCCCCTTCTCAAACGCGCAGAAGAAGTTAAACGAAGGGAAGGCCGTCTGGAGCTATTCGGCAGGGATGCAGCCGAATGAGGCCCCCACCTGGCTCCTCGACTATAACCTCGTCCACTTCCGGATGGTCCCGTGGTTGGACTACTCGACCGGTCTTACTGGATTTCTGTACTGGACACCCGTCAACTGGTGCGGCGGCGACCCGTGGACCAACAGTGGAATACCCGGCAGCGGATGTGAGAGCAACCGCAACATGGACGGGGTTTTCTATTTCCCTGGAGATAAGGTGGGCGCCCCGAATGCTGCGATCCCCTCCGCTCGTCTCAAAGCTATCCGGGATGGTGTAGAGGACTACGACTATCTGGCGCTGCTCGCCAACCTTGGCGATCCGATCCTTGCGAAGAGCTTAGCCAAGGCACTGGCCCCGGCGTTCGATTCCTGGAACCATGATCCGGCGGCGGTCGTCGCGGCGCGGGAGCAGGCGGCGGCGCGGATTGTGGCGCTGGGGGGCAACTAGACCGGGGAGCCCGCCTAAGGTACGGAATTCCTTTGCCTACAGTGAGACGAAAACAATATAATGACACAAGATGGTGAAATGGGGCGTCGTACTCGGATCATTCCTCGTGTGTGCAGCGTGTACACACTCGCCTCCGCCTTACTCCGCACAACAGTGGACTGTGTGGGTGGAAAGCAGCCTCACCCGCATCCAACCCACCGATTCCCCTCAAACCAATACCGTCGCCGCTATTCAGGCCGCCCGCAACGAGGCTGAAGCGTTTCAGGTCATCGTCCGGGCTCCGGCGACCCAGATGTTGCGGAACGTTGATGTGGCGACGTCTGACCTTGTGGGACCCGCAACGATCAGCCAAAGCAACATCACTTGCTACCGTGAACAGTACGTACCCGTTCATGTGCGGAGCGCCCATCCGCATAACAGGTGGTACGCTCCCCACCCATCGGGACAGTGGCCAGACGCCCTGATCCCATCCGGCGTGCCTGGCGGAATCTATTCGTCGTTCCCGTTCGTAGTCCCAGCAAGCCACAACCAACCCGTATGGATTGAGATCTACGTCCCACAGGGGACGCCGGCCGGGACCTATACGGGAACCATCACGGTTACCGCCGACCACGTCGCGCCGGTCACAATTCCACTGACGCTTACAGTTTGGGATTTCACGCTCCCGGATCGCCCAGCACTTGCCTCAGCGTTCGGTAGCTATGACTACTCCTTCTCCATCGCACACCAATACTCGGCCGGGTCCGATCAGAGCGCTCTCAAGGCCAACCTGTATGCGGCGTTGCGTGCGCACCGACTGGGAGTCGGGATAGCGGACCGGACCACGGCGACCACCAATGCCATGTTACAGCAGCGGGCTATCGAGGTAAGTTCCGACGATTCGGACGTCACACTCGCGGAAATCAAGACACTATTTGTAGACAACGGCTGGAACGACGGGCTGGTGGTGTTCCCTGTCGATGAGCCCTCGACCGACGGACAGTACCGGGCGATCAATCGGCTGGCTTCGCGATTTCAGGCCTTGGGTATCCCTCTGCTCGCTACGATTCAGAATTCGACGGCCTGGACGGCCGTTAATGGCTCAGTAGATATCTGGGTGCCCGTCTTTTATGAGTGCATCTCCAATACCGCCCAGATCCGCGCAAAACTGGCACAAGGGAATCGGGTCTGGAGCTACGCAGCGGGTGTACAGCCGAATAAGGCCCCGACATGGCTCCTGGATTACGACCTTATTCATTACCGGATTCCGGCTTGGCTCAACTATAGTCACGGCCAGACCGGGTTGCTGTACTGGACCACCGCCTATTGGGAGGCCGGCGATCCATGGACCAATGCGGCCAATGTCAGTCCCGACACCGGCAATGGCGAGGGAGTACTATTCTACCCGGGGGATAAGGTGGGGGCGGCCAATGCGGCTATCCCCTCGCTTCGGCTCAAGGCGATTCGGGATGGGGTCGAGGACTACGACTACCTTGTCCTCCTGGCTCAGCTCGGGGATCCGGCGTTCGCCGCATCGCTGGCTCAGGCGCTGGCTCCGACATGGGATCGCTGGAGTCACGATCCGACGGCGCTGGTCGCGGCCCGGGCGCAGGCGGCAACACGGATTATCGCGTTAGGAACAGGCCTACCGACGTACCCGAATCGCACCCGCTAACCGTGATCTACCGGAAAAACTCTGTCCCCATCGATAACGATGGCGATCGACACCGACAGGGCCTCCGGGTGTTCTATTCCGGTTTTGTCCCGCTGGAGGTGAGTTAATCGTACTCCTCCGTCAGCTCTTGCCGCGCATCACGAAACCCCACGCCTTTTGATAGGTTCGCACAACCGCCCGGTAAGAGGTGAACTGCCTGTACGGACGCGTATGGCGCAACAGATCAACGGTCGCCGCGTCATGAGGATGTTCGGTCGCCGCTTGCAACAGTCCTTGCACACGACATACTTCCCGATCGCTTATCGTCCAAAGAAACAGTCGACTGTACACCTCTTTATGATTTAAAATTAGTCGGTTGATCAGATGGGGTCGCTGTGATCGAATTCGAGCCAGCATACTATTTTCACGCTTTCGATACCATGCATAGACGTCATGCACCTTGAGAAAACGAACCCCATTCTTATATAACTTGATCCAGAAATCCCAATCCGCGTGTCCCGGCATGGCGTCAAACCCACCATACACTTCAATCACGCGTCGACGAATGAGTGAACAGTACTGGAGATAGTTATCGAAATACAACTCGCCCGCGAACAGGAATGGGCCGGTATACCACATCCCGGAGACCTGCCCGAAAAGCTTGACGTCCGTGAATGCAACGCCACAATCCTGGCGCCGTCTCAATCCATCGAGAGTGGTCGTGAGAAAACGCTCTCCAAGTACGTCGTCAGCGTCTACGAACAGAATAAAGTCTCCGGACGACCTCGCAAAGCCGGCATTTCGCGCCAAACCGACGTTACGATGCGCCACCCGCACGACAGAGATCCCTCGATACGTTTCGGGTAGGCGAGACAGAACCTCCAGCGTATAAGGATCAGTAGATCCGTCATCAACAACAATGATCTCCATGTCGGCGATATCCTGCGCAACAACGGACTCGATGCACTCGTCAAGGAACTCCCCAATATTGTGGCACGGAATGATCACCGATACGTCCACTGCCTAATCCTCCCTGCAATGGCGAGGTTACCGATGAAGCGGATCATATAGTCCGGCAACATTCCGCCTCACCCCTCTTGGATCGAGTCGGCATGGTCCGCGTACCTTGTAACCGTTCCTCGGAAAAGTCGGAAGGCACCGCCGCACCGGTCCCGATTAGTCTCTCGGCAGATCGGACAATGAAGGCCGTCGATCAGGCTGACCCGTTTCGCAAGCAAGGCAGGCCGCAGCCGGGCGGAGAGTTTTTATTCACCGATAGAGAATGTGCCGACAAGATCGAGTAAAACCAGGTCAACCTGATCCTCGAAAAGAGCCTAGTAGCACTCCTGAACCGCAAGATACATAACATTCTCGTCCGGAGCGACGGGGTCTGATCCCTGCACCCTGAAGTGATCGTCAGTTAGCCGTCGGCCCACATCGATGCTTCGGTTTCTCCAGCTTTCCATCGAAGCCAGCCGCGCAACCTTTGATAAGGTATCCGGTGAGCAAGTTGAATGAGCAAGTCTGTCATATCCGGTCCAAGCCAGCGCGTCGGAAGTGCAACCACGCCTCCAAGGCAGCCCGATAGGATCAGCGCCAGCCTTATCGATGGAGGCAGCTCCAGCATCCGTCCCAGCGCAGATCCCATCGCGCCCCCCGCTCCAACACCAAGCGCGACCAAGAGAGCGGGCAGATGCGTCCCAAGAAACCAGCGCCAACTGTTTTCCAGGAAGTGAACGCTTAACTGAGACATCAGAATACTTATCAGGGCAAGCGCCGCTACAACGCCGATCGATACGCCTGTCAGACCCCACGCCATACCCACCAGCGAGCCACCGAACACTGTAACCGCGTACAGTATGTATCGTACGGCCTGCTGGTAAACCATACCGCCCGCCTTGGTCAACGACCCCGCAAGGTTATATACCGCACGGAACAGGCCGCCAACGCAAAGGATTTGCAACGGCAGAATAACCCCGGCCCATCGGTCTCCGAGGACGACCGGGACCAGTTCCGGAGCGCTGATCGCAATAGCGACAGAGGCAGGAAGTACGATCGCGCTGACCAACACCAATGCCCGGCGATAGGCCAACTGCAACCTCTCCGGCTCACCCCTGATCATAGCCAGCGCCGGAAAGAGGACAAGGGAGAGTTCGGCCGTCACAAAGGTAGTGGGAAGGTAGGCAATCTGATACGCGTATCGGTAAAACCCTAAGGCCTCGGTTCCCAACCAGGTCCCAACTACAAAATAATCGGCGTTTGTAGCGGCATAACTCGCCAACATCGTCAGGCTCACGCCGAAACCGAAGCGCAAGATCTCTGCAGCCTCACGACGAGCCAGCGACAAACCTCCGGAGAGCGGGGCCATGAAGAGAAGCGTCATGGATGTGGCGAGGCTTCCTGCGACCAATCCGACCGCTAAACCCCACACTCCGTAGCCGAGAAGAACCAAACCGACACTCACCCCCGCATACCCCACGAGATTTCCGGTTGCGTCCGCCCAGAATTGACGCTTGAAGTCGAGTTTGCGGAGAAGAAGGGACCGGGATACGACTCCTATATTTTCCGAGATGGAGCACAACGAAAGGAGACGTAGAACAGACGCCATCTCGGGATATTGAAAGAAGCCGGCAACAGTGGGAGCTGTCGTCCACACCACCGCCGTCGCCAGGATGCCGGCAATCAACGAAAGGGTAAAACCAACCCGGATGTGAATCTGGGCCAGGTTCAACCGCTGAACCAGCGCTGCACCAATTCCGACATCCGAAATCGTGCTGACAAGCGCGGCGACGACTACAGCCAACCCTAGAAGCCCTAAATCCTTCGGGTCAAGCAGACGCGCCACAATGACCGCGACAACGAGTTGGACCACAAGTCTAAGGCCTGACGAGGCGATACGCCACCGGACCCCCTCAAATACCAAAGTCGATGTCGGAGTCGAACTCACACCCCGATGCCTTTCAGATCGGTTCATATACCGTAATTCGCTGACGTCGCACAACCTTGAGCAACCCGGCGGCAAAGCCGGCGTTCCATGCACAAAAGCTCATGGGCACTCGGAACACCGCTATCGCAGAGCCCGCTTTTCCGATCACCAGACCAACGAAGGCGAACAGGTAGAACAGCACCTGGATTACGAAAGCGCTACGGTACAACGGCTCCATCGCCAAGATGGTGCTTGACAGGAAAGCGCCACACGCCAGGACGGGCGTCAGGTACCGCAAGATGCGATGGGAGAGGAGCGCCACAGCCGCCTTTGGAAAACGGAACGGGTTAAGGAGCGCACCTCGCCGCAAGAGAGCGGTTAAACAGAGTACGGTCATCCGGGCCCTTGCCAGGATTTCATCTCGTAATGTGGACGGCGCCACATCAAAGACAACGGCATCTCGTACGAAGACGATCCGATGTAGACCCAGCAGCAGATCCAACGGTACCGCATCATCAACGTCTTCATCAGGCTGCAGTGTCCTGAACAGTTGTTTGCGTACGGCCATACAGCAGCCGCTTCCGGCAGTAAGAAGCCCTGCAGCACTCTCCCACTCCCGCAATCTGGTTTCGTACGTCCAATACCGACCCGTATCCTCGGCCACCGTATGGCGGTCCGTCGCATACACGAGTCGCCCCACCGCGCACCCCACCCGAGGGTCGGAAAAATGACCGAGAATAGCGGAAAGAAAATCGGCCCGGAAAGAGGTGCGCGCATCGGTAAATACCAGAATATCGCCCCTCGCGATCTCGGCTGCGCGATTGTGGGCCATCGCCCTGCCGCCACGCGGTAAGGTTAGCAGCCTCACCTTTGGATCAGACCACGCAGCCACGATCTCGTTGGTGCTATCGGTCGACCCATCGGAGGCCACAATGACCTCAACCGTCGCCCTGATCGGAACATCCAGTGCTGCGATGTTGTTCAGACGATCGGCAATAGCATCGCCTTCATTGTGCGCGGCCACGATCACCGTCACACTCACCGGCACATCCTGTTTGACGCCTTCTTCCCTCCGACAAATCAGAGCGAGGATTTTGACCAGAACAGGGTAACCCACATACGCATAAAGAAAAAGCGTTGCACAGCACCAGAGCGTAATCTTTGCAACGACTATCGCCATGCTGGTGAGAAGGCCGAAAGACCTACCTCTACGTGCTTCCTTGTAGTTGCTTCAAGGCTGTATTCTCGAGCAATTTCATATCCCCGCCGGATGAGACTGATGCGAAGATCGGAGTCATTAATGGCTCTCAAAACGGCCTCAGCTACTTCTTGTGGCGATTCAGGGGGAACAAGTAGCGCATCCCGACCGTCCTTCACAATATCCGGAATCCCGCCCACCGGGGTAGCAATGACCGGGAGCCCGCGAGCCATCGCTTCAAAAATAACCCTCGGAAAACCCTCGGCATAGGTTGGGAAGACAAACAAGTCGGCGGCATCATACTCCCGTATGAGCTCTACCTCGTCGTAAATCCCCCCCGTCAGCTTCACGTGTTCCGATAAGCCGGCATCCTGCACCCGTCGGGTCAGTTCATCGACACCGGGTCCCGTCCCGACGAACGTCACTTTGAAGTTGTCGATTTGCCCTCTCAGAAGCTTCACGGCCTCCAGCAGCACAAAGATTCCCTTTTTCTCCAGGAGCGTACCGACGAACAGTAACTGGATACAGGAACCCCGGCAAGTATCCGGCCGATCTGCAATTTGTTCCTCCGGAATAGGCGACCACAAGATATTGAGGATGCGGTTGCCGTTCCGCTTGTACTTCCTGTACAAGGCTTCGCCTTGAGTAATCACCACAGCGTGCTTCACCATCCAACGGGTCAGACCCTCGAAAAGCTTTACGGCAGCCCGGGCCGCCACCTTTGAGAGCCCTCGATAGCGGCCCTGCTCATATTGTGCCTCCAGGTCTCCTACTACGTACAGCACAACGGGAATCTTCCGCGCAACAGCGCTGAGATAGCCGATGATCCCGAGGGGACTCGGAAGCCTGATATAGAGAAGGTCCCAGGACCGTGATGCACGCCAGATCTTGTGCGCACATCCAGGAAACACAGGGAACGAGCTGGTTACCCCGCTAAAATACGGTAATATCTCGAGAGAGATATTGGTCGCGCGGGGCTCATATCGTGCTTGCGGTATATCGAATGTCGCCACCGGGTTACACACTACAACCTGTTCAAAGTATTCGGCCAGCGCATCGACCTCCACACCATAGGTCCGATCCATCTTGAAACGGTCGCCTCTAAGCGAAACCGGAGCGTCATACAGCAGGACGGTCTTCATGCACCACCCCCACCGGCCCCAATCGAGTGCTCTTCGCTGATATGAGAATGCGGCCGGACTCGGACAGCGATCTGCGACTCCTGCAAGCCCCTATGCTCAACCTCCGCAGCATGATCAGCCCAAATATGTGCCGAACTCACGGCGACACCCAAAATGGTCCACGCCAGGATGTGATTAAAGTCGTCCAAGAAAAACATCTGAGCGCACAATGAAACGAGTGACCCCAGCCCACCCCTCAGCAGGTTCTCCCCTGTGGGATGCGTCGTCTCTCGCAGGCTTCGCACGACACGGCGTATCGTGAAGTAGAGAACGCCAAGCAGCCCGACAAATGCCAGAATCCCCCCTTCGGCCCAAGTCGTCAGGTAGAAGTCGTGTGGATTCTTGTCGGCATATGCGACGGTCCCGGGGACATTTAACGCAAAGTTGCCGAGGCCCACACCCAAGAGGGGATGCTCCAGGATCTCCTGGAGCCCCCGCAGTTGTAATTCCAGCCGGAGTGCGTTGGTGATATCACGATGCCTGACATCCTCCTCAAGCGAGAAAATGCTCCAAAACCGATCCACTACCTCTTGTGGCCCCACGTATCCCAAAACGAGAATGCATAGCCCGACTAGCGAGAGAGCAACCGTGCGTCGCCTGCTGGCTCCAAGAACAAAGAAACCCAGCAGAACCCCCAGCCATGCAGCTCGATTAAAGGTGAAGAGCAGAGCGACAAGGGACAGTCCAACCGACGACCACACCGAAAGGCGAGCCAGTGTCGAGAGCGCAGGAACCAGACCAAGGCCCACCGCCAGAGGCAACACGAGCGCAAGATGTTGACCCGTCGCTGTCCTTGTCCCTATACCGGCGTAAATATTCAGATCATAAGAAGAACCATGTATATAGCCGGACAGGCCGTAGGCGCTAAGCCCTCCCGTCACGAGAACAAGTGTAAGGAGTGTCCGGACATGCCACACTCTGTCTCGAAAGGACATCAGAAAGGCAAACAGCAGAGAGTGAAAAAACCATTTCGCGAGGAGCGGCGCGCCGACCTCTGGCGCTTTCGCCACTATTAATGACAGCGTATTACCAAAAAGAAGCAGAGCCACAGATATCGCAATGTCACGATCTTCTATCTTCACATCACGGGTTACCAGAGACCGTAGACATATGATCCCAATCGGTAGCACACTGAACAATGCGGAAAGGGGTATCATAAGCGTCCCAACCGCTATTCGAAGCGTACCGAACGGTAGAAGGGCCAAACTCGCAACAAACAAGACCCACAGTATGCCTGTGCGCTGTGGTTCCAGCGCCCACAATACGGTAAAACACAGCAACAGAAAAAGCCCGAGGGCAATTAGGCCGACTGAGTCGAACAGATACGTGACAGTCCCTACCCCCAGGATGCCTCCGATGAGCCCAACCGCACCCCATCGAGAGACGGGTATCCCCCTCGATCTGCCCGTGACATCTACGTCAGTTGCTGTATCGAACATCGGACACCCGGATTCCTGTACCTACTTGGTCTCTACGCTGAATTGGTATTCATTGAAATAGCAGGCAAGGCCGGATGAACCGTACTCGCTCGCCTCAGCACGGCTTCGATCCTTGCGCGCAGTTCCTCCAACTTGAAGGGCTTGCGGAGGTAATCGTCTGCGCCGGACTGTAGCGCAGGAATCGCGTCGACCTCTTCCCCGTATCCTGTGATCATGATGATTGGGATACGGCTGTACACGGGGTGCGCGCGAAGCTGCTGACACAGTTCGAGGCCGCTCCTATCCGGCAGTTTCACATCAAGAAGGATCAGATGAGGAGCCTCGGCCATGATCCGGTCAAATCCCTCACGGGCGGTGTGGGCTGTCGTCACGATAAACATGTCGTTCACGGCCAAGAACTCTTTTAACAGCTCGCACATCTGCTTATTATCGTCAACCACCACCACACGATATTGTTCGGCGGCCTCAGCAAGCGCAGAGAGTGGCGCCTCCTCAGGTGGAGTATAACTCGGCACAACCTCCTGGACCTTTCGAAGAAGGCGAGCAAAGTTGCCGGACATCGCGAGGTGTTCCATCTCATCGACAAGTGCTTCGATCTCGAACAGCAGTTTCGGTCGCTGTCGAATGGCAAAGATCCTCCCGTGACCCAGCGCCAGCACCTCTTCACTGTCTTCCCAGAGCGCCTCATGCATCTTTTCTCCAGGCCGTAACCCTACATGCTCCTGGACAACTTCGGTTGGAGACAGGCCAAGCGATATCACCAAGTTGTGAGCAAGCTCGGTGATTTTTATGGGACCACCCATATTCAAAACAAAAACATCACCCCTTTTTTCTAACGTTGTGCTTTCCAGGACAAGGCCGACCGCTTCAGGGATCGTCATGAAGAAACGTGTGGCGCCGGGATCGGTGATGTGGATGGAGCCCCCGTTTTCTACCTGCCGCTCAAACAACGGGACAACGCTTCCTGCGCTGCCGAGCACGTTACCGAACCTCACGATTCGGAATTGCGTCGCGTGAGAGTTATTCGAACAAAAATCCGTAATCTTAGTGAGAACGTCCCCCTCACCCGAACCCTCTCCCCCAAATGGGGGCGAGGGGGAAAAAAAGCTTTCATGTCTATGGGGTACGCTACCGGCGCATGGGGTATTGCTCAGCGCTGTAATATACATCTCGCAAATCTTTTTGGTTGCCCCCATAAGATTGCCCGGATTGACCGCCTTGTCCGTCGAGATAAAGACGAACGTCTCTGCGGCATATCGCCTCGCCAGGTCGATCAGTCGTTTCGTCCCAACGACGTTATTCATCACCGCCTCTGCCGGATGTCCCTCCAGGATCGGCACGTGCTTATAGGCCGCGGCGTGGAATATGACCTGCGGCCTGGTCCGTTCGAATATCTCAGACATGCGCGGAATATGCTTAATATCAGCCAGGGCCGCCACCACCGTAACATCAGCACAGCGTTCCTTGATCTCCAGTGAAATTTCGTGCAAGGCGTTCTCGGCACGTTCGACCATGATGAGCGACTCGACGCCATACCCGATCAGTTGCCGGCACAGTTCTGAGCCGATAGATCCCCCTGCTCCCGTGACCACAACGCGCTTCCCGCGAAGAAACGCGGTAATCGTCTCCCTATCGACGGATACCGGTTCCCGCGTAAGCAAGTCATCACTATGCACCTTACGCAGATAGCGCAGTTTCCCTTCGCCCCTTACAAGTTGGGTAAACGAAGGAAGGGTCTTGAACGGCAGACCGGCTTGTGCGCACATACCGCTGACGCGGCGCATCACGTTGCCGTTTGCAGTCGAAATCGCGACAACCGCTTCGTCGATTGCATGCGCCTTCGCAAGGTCAGGAAGCTCATCAATGGCGCCGAGGACAGGTCGGCTATGAATGGTCGCATCCTGCTTCTGAGGATCATCATCGACAAATCCAATAAGGTTATAATCCAGTGACGGATTGCCGAGGATTTCTCTTGCAATCGCTTCACCGGTTTCCCCGGCCCCGACAATGACAACGTTGCGGCGGCCATGTGTCGAAGGTACGGAAGTCTCTCGCCTCTCAGCACGCAATCGCACAAGCAGCCGCGTACCTCCCGTCAGCAGAACGATCAGAGGTGCGGTCAAGACGAGAACCGATCTCGGATAGCTGTGCCATCCCAGCAGGATTAGCGCAAAGCCGTGTAGGCCTACCCCCAGGGTCGATGCCTTGATGATCTGTCTCAGATCCTCTATGCCGGCGAACCTCCAGATACTCTTATGAGTTCGCAGGACCAGAAACGATAGCAGGTAGACCGCGCAGACGACGGGAAGGCCGTAGAGGAGGTGCCACACCTCTTTCTCCGGCAGTGCCCAGTCAAAGCGGAGCATGAAGGCCCACAGGTTTGCAGCAACAATGGTAAGACAATCCAGCGTCAGCCTTGCGCATTGTTGCAAGGTAGAGGGCGGGTTGACTGCCGCGACAATCCGCCGCCCTATTGTCACAGACGTAAGCATGACGTACCAAAGGTCACGCCCGATTGACCGTGTACGAACATACTCCAGGTCACTCTTCAGCTTCTCCTGAATGAACTGCTTGGTATAGTGTTCAATGGTGTCCACCCCAACAGGAAATTTGTCCGATTCATCGATCCACGCCAGTTGGGTCGGACCGGTGATGCCCGGTTTAACCTCCAGGATTTCGCGTTGTGTCGCCGTATACTGTTGAACGATCGAAGGAATCTCGGGGCGAGGCCCAACCAGGCTCATGTCGCCTGTCAGGACATTGATGAACTGGGGCAACTCGTCGAGCTTAAGCCGTCTCAGCCATCCACCTACCCGCGTCACACGCGGATCGGCGCTTCCAGTTAAGGGCGGTCCCAGTCGCTCTGCATCTGCGACCATGGATCTGAATTTGAGAACCCTGAAACTCTTTCCGCGCCGCCCGGCCCGCTCCTGAGTGTAGAAGACCGGACCCGGCGAATCGAGCTTAATGGCAACAGCAACGAGGAGAAAGATGGGAAGCAGCAATGCCAGCGCTACCAGGGACAGAACAAGATCGATTGCCCGCTTGAGCATTGTCTATCTCCGGTTCACCTGCTCACCCCTCATCCTATCCTTCCCCCGCAAGGGGGGAAGGGATATCCGGGAGGAGAGCTGTCTGCAAGTTGTCACCATGAGCCCTATCTCCGAAGGGCATGGAGTGTGTTGCGTACAGACTCGATCACTCGCCCAACGTCGGCATCCGTCATCCCCGGATAGATCGGGAGTGAGATCGCGCGCTCGAAGATTCGCTCGGAGACCGGAAAGGCTCCCCAAGAGTAGCCACATCTCTTCTGATAAACGGGATGTAGGTGCAGGGGAATGAAGTGGACCGAGGTCCCGATGCCGTGCTCTCCCAGAGAACGAATCACCTCGTTTCGTCCGCCAGCCAAAGTAGCAAGGTTAAGCTGCAAGATGTAGAGATGCCAGGCGTGAGTCCCGTAGTCGGCCTCCTGAGGGATCACGCACGCCTCCACACCTGAAAAGCCCTCATTGTACATTCTGGCGATCTCTCGGCGGCGCTTATACAAATCATCAGATCTCCTGAGCTGTTGGATTCCCAACGCTGCAGCGAGATCGGTCAGATTGTACTTAAAGCCGAAATCGAGGATCTCGTAATACCAGTGCCCCTTATCCGAGTACCGGTTCCAGGCATCACCGCTCAGACCATGGAGACTCATCCGCTTGATTCTGGACGCATAATCGTCTCGCTCTGTCGTCACCATTCCGCCTTCCCCAGTGGTTATCGGCTTGGTGGCATAGAAACTGAACGCGGTAAGATCACTGATGGTCCCGACCATCTTTCCTTTATAGGTGGCAGGCAGGGCGTGAGCGGCGTCCTCAATCACGTGAAGCCCACGTGCTTTGGCAAGCTCCATGATCGGGTCCATGTCACACGGCTGGCCTGCGATGTGCACAGGGATGATGGCCTTGGTCTTCGGGGTAATCAGCGGCTCGATGGTCGTCACATCAATGTTGAATGTGTCCGGACGGCAATCGGTCAGGACCGGATGGGCTCCGAGGTATGCGACCACCTCCCCGGTAGCGGCAAACGTATAGGTGGGCAGGATCACCTCGTCGCCAGGACCGATACCAACCGCTTCAAGTGCCAGATGGAGCGCGGCCGTACCGGAGTTGACGGCGATGGCATGTCGAGCGCCGACATAGGCCGCAAACATCTCCTCAAATCTCCTGACCTTCGGACCGGTCGTAAGCCAACCGGACCGAAGCGTCTCGACGACTTCGGCGATCTCTTCTTCACCGATGGATGGGAGGTGAAACGGGATTCTCTGATACCGCCCATCCTCAGTGTTCATATCCGGTATCCTCAAGTCTCATCGGTCATTTGCGCGGGGGCGCTTTAATGAATTTTCTGGAGAGAGACCTGATCGATCCAGGCGGTTCCTCCGGTAAGATTATCGAGCTTCTGACTGGCGTCTCGTCGGATCTTGAGAACGACAGCATGGGTCTGGGCGGATACCTGAAATGGTATGCGCAACTGGGACCACGGGTGGTCGCCGATGTAGCTCTCGCTGACGGCGTACCGTCTGCCGTCGAGAAAATCTGCAACCTCCAGATAGGGGCCGCTTGAGGTTGTGATGCCTGTCGTCTTGATGGAACTACTCAGCAGGTAGCGACTTCCCGGCGTCACCGGAACCACCTGAGACGCGGCGGTCAGTCCAGGGTTGTGAGCGCCGTCAAAGACGATCTTGAGCGACCGCGCCCCCTCCGTAGAACTCGACGTACTCACGCCAACCTCTACCCCAGTACTCCGCCCAACCCGCCAATCGAATCCGCCCCCCCACGTCTCGTCGCGCTCGAACCCGGCATTCCACACCAGGTTGCCGAGGCTATCCGCTCTCCCGCCAATCCCCCGCAATCGCAACAGCAGGCCCCAGGCCGATACCGCCTCCGACAGGTCCCGATGTTCAAGCATCATATTGACATATGATAAGGCCACGCGAGGATCGAGTACTGAAGGATGGAGGTCTGTAAGCCGCCGCCACACCACCTTTCCGTTCTCAACCTCTTCCTGTCTGATCAGGTAGTCCAGATAGTCCGATACGATTCCGGTCTCAGCGGGTAGGGCGGTCTCGATAAAATCTGCCGGTCGCATAAGGGTATGAATAAGGGTGAAATAGGTCCGGCGCTGATAAGGCTCGGTCATCACCAGATGTCGCAGGTTGGTAATCGCGCCCTCGTAGTCTTCAAGCTGGATCTGGAACAGGGCGGCCTCCCAACGCAGTCTCGAACTGCTGGGATTGAATCGCAACGCAAGCCCCAAGGCGTCCCTGGCCTCTTTGTCCTGCCCCAGCCACCAGTGGACCCGTGCCGAATCGAACCAGGTCCGGCTTGAGAGGGGATTTGCTCCGAGGGCCATTCGATATTCCTTCAAGGCCTCCTGATAGTCCTGCACGCCCACGCTGTATTGGCGGATCCGCCCTATATGCTGGTGCCGGTACTGAGGGTGTTCGGGGTGAAACCGCCAGGCGCGCAGTAACTCAGGATCGTGGGGAAGTTGAGGGATCGCAAAGGCAGCCGCCCATGGGCGAACGATCATCCAGGCGAGCAGCATGGCGAGGCTTGAAAGCAGGAGGAGCGCGACGATCTTGTCTCGCGACGTTCTCAACTCGATAACCATAACACTCCGTCTCCCCCATCGCACCACTCAACCCAAAAAACCCAATGAACCTAATTAACTTAACCCGACCTTAGGAGTCGCGGTGGGACATCACCGAATCGCGTCGCTCCGATTTCCGGTGGTAGTAGTCGTGATAGTCGCGATAGTATGAATAGCCGTTGCCATGGATTTCCAGGTTGTTCAGGACCACGCCCAGAATTTTCGCGTTGACGGCGTCGAGCGTTCTCACCGCCCGTTGCGCGGCATCGCGAACCGTTTTACCTGCGCGGATCACCAGCAGGGTGCCGTCAGCAAATGTCGACAGCAGGACACTGTCAGTAAACCCCAGCACCGGCGGCGAGTCGATGATCACATGTTTGAACTGCTGGCACAGCAGGTCCACAGCCGCCTTCATCCGCTCGGAACCGAGCAGTTCCGCCGGGTTCAACGGCGATTGTCCTGCCGGCAGCAGATAGAGGTTGGGGATCGTCGTCGGTTTGATGGCGGCGCTGAGCTCTGCGTCTCCCACAAGGAAGTTCGACAATCCGGGCGCCCGATCCTGCTCCAACAGTCGGTGACAATCGGGATAGCGCATATCCGCATCGATCAGCAGAACATCGCCGCCGAGTTGCGACAGCGCAATGCTCAGATTGATCGACACCGATGTTTTACCGTCGCCCGGTTCCGCGCTCGTCACAAGTAGCAGCTTCGGAGGGTTGTCCGGAAGCGAAAAGAGCAGCGAGGTCCGGATGTTCCGGATGGCCTCGCTGACCAGCGAGGATTGATCATGATGCATGACCAGCTCAAACGATTCGATGGCCTGGCCGTTGGTCGTTCCTTTCAGGCGCTTCCGTCGTTCGACGGAGGCTAATGCCGGCACAGCCCCCAGTATCGGCAGCGCAAACGTCGATTCGACCTCTTCGATCTTATTGACCGTATTGTCAAGGTAGTCGGCAAAGAAGGCGAGACCGATCCCCAGGCTCAAACCAAGAACAATCCCAAGTGTCAAGTTGAGCAGCTTCTTGGGGCGATCAGGCCAGAGGGGGATCTTTGCCCGATCGGTGACCTGAATATTCGTGGAATCCAGCCCCGCCGACACCGCTGTCTCCTTCATGCGCTGCAACAGGCCGGCATACAGTTCGCGGTTGATGTCCACCTCTCGCTTCAGGATGTTGTACTGAATGGAATCATCATTCGTCTTCAGCGCGACCTGCTTCTGCTTATCAACCGAGACCTGTAACAGATGTTCCGTTTTCACAGCCGCCTCATAGCTCGACCGAAGCCCGTCGACAATTCTTTGGACCTCGCCGTCGAGCCGCCCCTTCACCTCCTCGACATTACTCTTCAGGGCGATCATAGTGGGATAGTCCGGAAGGAACTTTTCAGACAGCTTCCTGTATTCCGCTTGCAGACGGTAATACTCTTTCTTCAAGTCAACGATCAGCGCATTTTCCAACACCGATGGGATCGATTGGAAGTCCTGTCCCTGGGTCTGTCGATACAGCCCCTCTTTCGCCAATCGATCACTGCGCGCCTTCATCAGGGCATCGGTCAGCAGCGAGAGCTGCTTGGTTGTCTGCTCCTGTTTTTCATCGAGCACCAGATATTGTTTCTGCTTCGCAAACTTTTGGAGCAGCTCATCGGAGCCCTCGAGCTTCGCCCTTACGTCCTGGATCTGTTTCGCCAGAAAGTCGCCGGCGTATTTTGTCGCGCCCACTTTTTGCTCGATGCTGTGCTCGATAAAGCCTTCCGCCATCGCATTGGCCACCTGGGCGGACAGCTCCGGCGAGGCGCTCAGAAAAGAAATCTTTACAAGACGGGTATTCTTGACGGGTTCGATCTCCAGCTTTTTCAGGAAGCTCTTCACGACGGGTGACTCGGTCGTTGAGGTCTCGCCAGGGGATAGCTGTGCTGGCGGTTGATGATAAACGGAGCCAACAAGGTCCACAAGCCACGTCCACGTTGGAGAGGCCGGACCTGCTGCGCCCTTTCCTGAGAACTCCGGATTGGCGTCAAGTCTGAGCAGCTTGACAATCCGCTCCGCCAGGGAATAGCTTGTCAGCAGCTTGTATTGCGTCTGATAATAGTCGTCGGTTTCCTTGTCGGCCGTTGGTGAGACTTGATCGAACTTCAGGATATTGGGTTCTGCCTTGTCGATCTGGAGAGTCGCGGTAGCCTTATAGATCGACTGTTGCACAAACGTTGCCGTCGCCACGGTGATCACCGTGACAAGGAAACAGGTCAGCACGATCCAGCGATGCTTATAGAGCACGTGCCAGTAATCTCTGAGGTGCGGCTCTTTCTTATCCTCAGGAAACGCCCTGACAGGCCATAGCTGCGGTTTCGCCAGATCTACATTGCCGTCCTTGGCTTTTACAAGCGCATTATCAGATTCCATCTGTGTCTCTATCCTTTACGCATACGCATTTACATCAAAACGACGCGCCGACGCCAAATCGGATGAATTCGAGGAAACCGAACCAGGCCGACTTGAAGCCGTTACTGCTGACCAGAATGACATCATTCTTCATGACAAGCGGGCCTTTCTGGCCCTGCTCCATCTCATTGAGACTGACCTCAATGAGCTGCTTCTTTTGCCCTTTATTCTCGCGGAATATCTTGACACCCTCAAAATCTGCCACCCGGGTAACGCCACCGGCCTCGATGATCGCCTGATCGACCGTGACCTCCCTGCCCTTCAGGAGATAGGAGCCGGGTTTCGTCACGGCTCCTCCTACGAAGAAGCTCCCTGCCTTTGGAACGTGGACGACATCTCCGGACTGCAGGGGAGCGTTCAACTCATCCCTCCCATTGACCAGCATCTCCTCCAGATTAATTTCGAGTACCGCCTCCTGGGCGGATTTGCCATTCGATGTAGCCGGAGGTTGCAAGCCGGGCGGTTCAGACGCGGTCGGCGACTTTGTCGCCTTGCGGATCAGATACACGACTTGATCGGACTGCTCGGTAAGTCCTTCAGCCATTGCCAGCATATCGACGACCGAACGCGGTCCGCTGACCTCGAAGACACCCGGCTTTTTGACGGCCCCGAGGACGCTGATCCGGTGGCTGTGATGTTCGAGTACGAAGACGCTGATTTGAGGATCACGGACGTACTTTGAGCCAAGCGCCGTCTTTATGGTCTCCTCGAGCGCTATCGCACTTTTCCCACCAGCAGACACGGTGCCCGCCAAGGGGAGTGTGATAAACCCTTCCGAGCTGACTCGAGCCTTGATCTTACTGAGCTCCTCAATGCCGAATACGGAGATCTCCAGGAGATCGCCTTGCCCCAACGTGTAGTCGCCGGCCAGACTGTCCGGATTTGCCATGGCGAGGATTCGGCTGTTCAGGGCAAGGTTATCCTTCGTTTCGCCACGGGTCATGCTGGCGATCAAGGCTTCGGTCTTTGAAACCCCGGAACTCGTCGCGCAACCCGAGCCGAACAGCATCATTATCACCCCAAACGACAGGATCGGGATAACGGCCACTGTTTCCCTGCCGGGTACGATTCTCCAGTCTGACATTGTATGATCTTTCACCTTTTCCCGCTATTGCAGCGCACAGAGTGCCTGTCGCCCCGCTGAACACCCCTCTGTCCTCAGAACCAAGACAGAGGGGTGTCGCCTATTTGGGAGCGACGTCACTGGCTACGGGGTCATCCCCACCACCCGTTAAGGTTGCGGGAACCACGCTAGCGGCGCCGACGGTCGCACCGCCAATCACCAACCCCGCAATCCCTGATCCTGCCGGAACAAAGAACGCTGCGGCCAGACCGCATTCCTCAACCACTACCCATCGTTTTTCAGGTTTCTCTTCCCAGGCCCAGCCAAAGCCACGATACAACTCTTGTTCGGGCCGAGGCGGATCGGCAGGCGGAGAGCCGAGCTGCACCTCTTGCCATCCGCCCCACACATCCGGGGGGTTCGATGGATGCCACGCCCACACATGCTCCGCCTTGGCCGATTGGGATGGCGGATCGACCGGCGGCGGGAGCTTGGCTTCGTCGCTGGAAGCCCGGCGGAACCCCGCAAACTGTCCGCACTCTCGCTTAGCAACGACCCATTGATCCTTCCACGCCCACGCAAAGCCTTCGCGAACCTCTTGCTCAGGCGTCGGCGGGGTAGTCGGCGGTACGCCGAGTCTCATCTCCTGCCACCCACCCTGAACCTCCTGAGGATAAGAGGGGTGCCATGTCCAGACATGCTCAGCCTTCGGCGCCTGGCTGGGCGGATCGGTCGGTGGAGGGGCTTGCTGTCCTCCGGGCTGCGCAGCAGCGTACTGTTTCAATGGGACCGTCCGGGACGACTGAGCGGACAGTGTCCGCACCTGCCCTTCTCGTAACCGCTCTGTGACGGAGCCGTTCTGTGAGATCATCACCGCCTCGCCAGACACGATACGGACCCGAGGCACCCCCACCCTTTGAGCCGTAATGACACCAAGGGTATCGCGATGACCTTGCGTCGTCGCTCTGACGCGGGCCGATGGGATTCGATCGGCACGGCCGCTCCAGGTGTCGGCGCTTTGGATAACGCCCCCAGGCATCGCAATCCGTACAGATGAAGCAGGACGCAATCTAAACAGGACATTACCCTCTACCACGCGTACGATCGTGGACGATTCCATCCGGGAGATAACCAGCTCTGTCGTAGGGCTGGCTTCCAGCCGACTACCGTCGGTCAGGGTCAGGGCAAACACTCCTGATCGGGCCCTGATCAGCATCTTGTCGAGCGCAGGGAGCGTTCCCGAACCTAACGGGATCCAATTTTTCCCGTCAACGGAGACCTGCGCCGGCGCCTTCCCATGGACTTCACCGAGCGGTCGATTGAACGGGGGCGCGCCTGCGATCGCCTTCGACGTCATCACCGATAAGGCAATCAGTAAGAGCGCCGCCGCTATGCGACTCATACAACCTCTGCGACCTACACCCGAGGCAAACATTACCGTTACCTCCCCTCTAAACCATCGTGTGGTTACTGAATCGGCTTGACAAAGCATGGCGCAGGTGCAAATTCTCCTTCTTCCTGAAATGCCAGACTGGCGAGACACACCAACCGGTCAAGCAGGCGCGCCACAACTCGTCGTCTGGCCCATACCTCCCCACGCTGTACAGCTCGAACCACCTTGATCATGTCGATCCCGTCGTCCTTGACGATATATCCCCGCGCCCCAAGATCGAGCGCTTCCAGAACGGTTGCCTCGTCGTCGCAGCCCGAGAGGACGATCACCTTTGTGTTCGGGCTACACCATCTGATAACCGGGAGGATCTCTAGCCCGCCGATACCCGGCGACTCTCTATCTATCGTCAGGATATCCGGTCTGAGTCGTTCTACAGCGGCGATCACCTCACGTCCGTTGTGTACGTGCCCTACAACTTCACAATCCGACGCCGAGCTGAACCGTTTACGGCAGACCTCGAACAATTCTGAGTCATCCTCGGCAATAAGAATACGTATTACTGATGACATGCTCTACTTCCTCCCGACTCAGTCCAACCCGTTGCGATTCTCACGGGACATCGCCACAGCGTTACTAACGCAACCGTCGTGCCGTATCGCACCTCGCCTCGACGGCCGTCCCGGACGTTCCTCTCGGATACTGCCTCGTAGCCGGCCCTGCGCTCCAATCCTTGGGGTCCTTCCATACCACAAACTCTTCCTGCATAAGATAGAAGCGTGAGACCCTGTTCGTCAATCGGCCATATGGCGTATTGTCACGAAAAAAAAGGACCTACGACTGCAGAATAGTTCAGGATGGGATAACGGCAGGCGAGCGGTTAATCTGTTAGCTCTACGATCCGGTAAAGAGCAAGCTGTAACCGTCGGTTAATTTTTAACTTGCTGAAAATATTGCTTAGATGCGCCTTGACGGTCTTGTCGCTGATCTCGAGCTGAGCGGCTATTTGCTTGTTTGTCATACCCCGGATGACCCACCTCACGATCTCTTGCTCCCGAATTGTCAGGGTGCTCTGCGTCTCTGAGAATGGTTGATTTATCTCTTGCGTCTTCTGACGCAAGCTTTCCAATATGCCAGCCAGCAGCTTGCGCCCCGCC
Source organism: Candidatus Methylomirabilis lanthanidiphila (assembly GCA_902196205.1). Lineage (NCBI taxonomy): Bacteria > Methylomirabilota (SeqCode) > Methylomirabilia (SeqCode) > Methylomirabilales (SeqCode) > Methylomirabilaceae (SeqCode) > Methylomirabilis (SeqCode) > Candidatus Methylomirabilis lanthanidiphila. The sequence continues at coordinate 34,867 of CABIKM010000014.1, forward strand.
CACATCTCTCCGGCATAAATAGTCCACAGCGCTTTTACAAGATCCTTATAGTCGACTGTTTTCGATACACACCCTTTGGCCCCCAATTGTAAGGCGTTGCCTATGAACTCGTCGTCAGATTCTTCAGAGAGGATCAACACATGGGTGTTAGGTGATTGCTTACGGATCACAGGGAGTGTATCGAGTGCAGCCTGCCCAAGCCTGCTCACGGCCAAGAGCAGGATATCGGGTCGAAGGGCTTCCGTGACGCCGGCAGCCTGATGGCCATCTACCGCTCCGACCACCACAATGGCGGTCTCTCGAGCCAACGCCATTCGAAGTTCTTCTCGAAAGAGCGCTGAGTCGTCGGCAATGAGGACTGATATCGGGCTCACGGGACCATCGTCTCGCATGACACCGCAAACTCCATCCGTTACCTGCCAAAGATGGGAGATGCTACATAACTATTTGCTCATATTAGCGATATTGATCTATTTGTCAAGAATCGTTTCCGCTTCTCTAGCCCGCCATGCTCACAACTACCAATATGTCAATACAGTTGATATATATTGTCATTCCTCGACGCCTACATCCTCGAGGATACCGACCACAACCTGAATGGGACGACAATTGCCGTACCGCCATCAGATTTTCTTGCCATTTCTTACTCTCTTTGCGTATCGTTATGCTGAGACAGCTATTCAGGTAGAAAGGCTGAAGGCTGAAGGCTTAAAGGGTTGTATCATGCGTGACGACACATGAGAAAGCTCGCATCGACACTGATCGTTCTACTGCTGGGGCTCACGACCGTTATCGTCGTCGGCCTGCTGCTGCTCACGCTCTTTCTCCCCACCCTCCTTCAGCGGTTCGGCTGTACGCCGTACGGGATTCGCTGCGCCATCGGGCAGGCCCATATCCGCCCCCGCCAGAACCTGACCGCGGATCTTGTCCTTGACCACCTCGTTGTGTTTGACCCTGATGGCCAAGGCGTGGCGCTGCGGGTCAAGCGTCTTGCTGCTACACTGAACCTTTCATCGCTCATCCGTACGCGTCAGGGCATGCCGATAGAAGTACGGATCGAGAGGCCGGAACTGTTGGTCAGACAACTTGACGATGGCCGGTGGAATATTCCGGCATTGGCCCAGGAGGCACAGCGGCGCCTGCAGCCTGCCGCACGGCCCACCACATGGCAGTTTCCTCGGGTCTCAATTGTGGACGGCGCGTTCCAGATCGGCAGCTACCGGGCGACTGATGTAAGCGTGACGCTGGAATCGAAGGCTGATCCGATGCTGGTTGAGATGCAGGCACGGGTCGTTGCCGGCAGACGATCGATTCGGATCAGCGGCGCCTTGCGGAATGTGCGTGATGGGCAGATTCTGGCGCAGATCCAGGAAGACCATCTGCAAGGCGTGGTGCGGTTTCAACTTGATCATCCGGATCGCGCCATAACCATTTCCGAATGGTCATTTGAAACGGATGGAGCGCTGGCTCGCGGGAAGGCCGCTATTCGATACGCCGACTGGCCGCCTGCCTATACGCTCACTATCGAGCAGTGGCACGCGGACCTTAGCGTATTGGCGCAGCAATTCTCTCTTCCGTGGCTCTCCCCCTTTACGGGGGTATTGGACGGCCAGCCGACCACACTACAAGGCCGGTGGCCCAACCTGCCTGACGGGCAGGTTGCGGCCACGATGAAAGACGGCGAAGTAGCGCTCCCCGCCCACCAGTCGCAGGTGACCGAGCTTATCGGAGGCCTAAGCCTTCAGTCCGCTGGGAGCCGGCTGCGGCTGCAAGGGGCACTGCGCGGCAAGACTGTCCTGCTGTTCGGGCAGCGGTACAACGACCCCTCACTCTTAGTCTCCTTCAGCGCCGATCCGACAACCGGTGATGTGACCGCCGAGGATCTGCGCGCGTCGATCTCCGGCGGGAGAATCGGCGTCAAAGGAGGCGGACGTCGATGGGGACGTGACGGTCTCGACCTGGCGACGACTGAATTGCGAATCGAACCGGCCATCCTCACCCACCTCTCCCGTTGGACCGGCACAGGCATGACGATCACAAGAGCTATCGATCCCTCAATCCGCCTCTGGTGGTTAGGAGCTGGCCGCCCATGGAACGCAGAGATCAGCGGCCGATCGATCGAGCTGCATGCGACCACCGCAGACGTCAGGACAACGCTACAGGATCCTGTAATGACCGTCCGGGGCGTTGGTGTGTCGGAGTATGATCTTGAAGGGACACTGGGCGTCAGACAGGCCGACCTCGGTGGTCGACGCCTGCGCTCACTCACGGTTAGGTTCGATCTCGGCCCTCATCATGTTCGAATCTCGGAGTTTCATGTTGCCGTCGGTAATGGGGATATCCAGGGCCACGTCTCCTTCTTCAAAGCTGCTCCCCTGCAGGAGGTGCGCGTGGCGCTTTCGGTGCGCGGCCTTCGTCCGCAGTCGCTGTTTACCCCTGCTGAACAGTCTACTCAGACGCCTGGAGTCGCACTCAATGCCGAGATCTCTGCCGATGCAACATTCAGCGGGTCGCAGCCCCGTATCGGCAGCGGCAGGGTCACAATTCGAGACCTTTCATTCAATCTGGCACGACAGGCGGTTAGGTCGGCGGCACCTGTCATGAGGTTGCGAGGCTCAATCCCCTTTGCGCTCGGTCAAGGCCTGCTGACCATTCCTGAGACGACGCTTCATGAGGATGGGGGACTTGCGCTCATCCTCACAGGCAGTCTACCGCTTGGCCATAGCAACTCCCATGTCGCCCGCGCTCGCCTCTCCGTCCCATGGACGGAGGTCTCAGCACTCCGCTCAACACTCACCGCCATGACGGGAGACCGTCCCGAGACGGCTCGCCTTGTCGGTCAGTTTCGAACCGATCTGGAGATCAGCGACAAGAATTATCGCGGGACACTCGCCATGCGGAACGTCGGCATAGAATCGAACTTCTTTCGTGTCGATAACGTGACCGGCGTGATCCCCCTGCACGGCCGGACCGATTCGACAAGTGTTCGGCGGGTCGATCAGGGCTCGGCCGCTCTCACCGATCCGGTATCACCCGTGGAGCGCATTGGCCGGCGTCGCCTATCAGAACAGGACTACCAGGCGGCCATCGCACATCTGTCGATGATACCGACTCAGGCTCCCGCCTCGCTGACGATCAGTTCACTCCGCTACGATCCGATTGAGCTCCGCAACATCGAGGTTGCCCTCGCGTCGTCTGAAGGTCGAATCGCCATACAGCGGTTTGCCTTCAAAGCCTGGGACGGACGATGGGGCGGATGGGGCGCGGTCGAGCCGTTCGGAAGGGGGATCGCCATGACTATTCTCACCGAGGGGCTCAGCCTGCGCGCGATTTGTAATGCCTTTCCGCCCATCAAGGGGTATATTAGCGGTCGGATCAACGGCATAGCCGACCTCTCGATTCCGCGCCTGGCCCTCAGTCAGGCGGAAGGCAAGGCGCGTTTCTGGGTCGTGGATTCCCCGCAAGAGGGGCGAAAGATCAGTCGCGCCCTGATCGAGCGGCTGGCCGGGCAACAAATCCGTTATTTCAGCCTATTTGGAGTGCCCCGTCGCTATGACCGTGGCGTGTTGGATGTGGCCTTGAAAGCGGGCGACCTGAGCTTTCATGAACTCGAGATCTCCCATACGACCCCGTGGTCCAAGGATCTCAACGTTCAAGTCTCGCCGACCTTCAATAAGATCGGGTTAGCTCATCTGCTCGAGAGTATCAACGAGGCAATCGAGCGGATCAGGGCTGGAGCCGAGTCTAATCAGTGAACCACGCTCAGTCAGGACCTTAACCAGAAGGAGGAGGTGGATGCGCAACTACCGAGGACTGCTCGCGATGGTCGCCTGGGGCGCTCTACTCAGCTTTGCGGCATGCGCGAACATTACGGTTAACATCTATTTTCCGGAAAAGGATGTCAAGTCTGCATACAAGTCGCTGGAGGAGGAGTTGCTGCAGACTCCAAAGAAAGAGCAGCAGGAGACCCCGACTCAACCCTCAACGTCCAGCATGCGGCAACAACAGCGATCGCTGCTGACGGTGGTCCGCGCGTGGCGAATGACGCTGGTGACCGAAGCGATGGCCCAGGATGATCTCTCGCGGCGGATTACAGACGAGATTAAAGGCTATCCTGAGGTGATCGCCGCCTACAAAAGGATCGGTCAGCGGCTCGCCCGATTAAATCAGCTTCGAGATCAAGGGTTGGTAGGCGAGGCAAATGACGGGAAGGCGACCTTCCGCGCGAATCCGCCGCAGGTTGGCGAGGCGGACGTGGCGCTGTTGCGGGAGGAGAACAGAGACCGGGAGGTGATAATCAACGGGATGGCCAGGGCGATTCTCACGCTTACCAAGCAGGAGGGAACATCTGCGAACCTGGCAAAGGTAAGGACAGAGGCCGCCGAAACCTTTGCGTCGATCCGCCGTGACGCGGCTCACCCGGGCTGGTGGATACAGCTTCCGAACGGCACCTGGACGCGCAAATGACCCCAGGCCGATTGATCACATCCTGAGCGTTACTGTTCGTCGTACTTGGTCTTGAGGTCGGCCACGACATTCGCGTCGGCCAGTGTCGTGGTATCGCCCAACGCCCGACCTTCGGCAATATCACGAAGCAGGCGACGCATGATCTTGCCGCTCCGGGTTTTGGGCAGTTCGGCCGTCAGGATCAGGTCGTCCGGCCTGGCGAAGGCGCCGATCTTCTTGACGACATGCGCCTTAATCTCCGCCTCGAGCTCTGGAGTGGGCCTGACGCCGTCCCGGATGGTCACGAAGGCGGCGACGGCCTGCCCCTTGATCTCATGGGTTCGGCCGATGACGGCCGCCTCAGCGACGCCTGGGTGATCCACGAGGGCCGACTCGACCTCCGCCGTCGACACGCGATGTCCGGAGACGTTCATCACGTCATCGACTCGACCCAGCAGCCAGAAATCTCCATCCTTGTCCCGGCTGGCCCCATCACCGGTGAAGTAGATCCCCTTGTACTTCGACCAGTACTCCCTGGCGAAGCGGTCTGAATCGCCCCAGATCCCGCGGAGCATACCGGGCCAAGGCTGACGGAGTACGAGGTAGCCGGTCGCAGCGGGCCTGCCGTTCTCATCCACGACCTCCGCGTCGATCCCCGGGAAGGGGCGGGCAGCCGAGCCGGGCTTGAGCGTGGTAATCCCCGGAAGCGGCGTGATCAGGATGTGGCCGGTTTCTGTCTGCCACCAGGTATCCACCACGGGGCATCGGCCGCCCCCGATCACCTGCCAATACCAGACCCACGCTTCCGGATTGATCGGCTCGCCGACGGAACCGAGCAGACGAAGACTCGAGAGATCGCAACGCTTCGGATACTCGTCACCCCACTTCATAAAGGTACGGATAGCCGTCGGCGCCGTGTAGCAGATCGTGATCCCGTGCTTTTCGACAATGCGCCAGAAGCGATCCTTGTCGGGATAGTCGGGGCTTCCCTCATACATGATGGTGGTGGCCCCGTTGGCCAGCGGCCCGTAGACGACGTAGGAATGACCCGTGACCCAGCCCACGTCGGCGGTGCACCAGTAGACGTCGTTGTCCTGGATATCGAACACCCACTTGTGCGTGGCAACTACTCCGGTCAGATAGCCTCCTGTCGTATGGATGATCCCTTTCGGTTTTCCGGTCGACCCGGAGGTATAGAGCAGAAAGAGCATGTCCTCAGCGTCCATGATCTCAGGGGCGCACCCGGCCGGCGCATCCCTGATGAAATCGGACCACCAGATATCCCGGCCCGGCTGCATCTCGATCGCCTGCCCGGTCCGCTTGACCACCACCACCGTCTTCACGCCCGGACACGCCTGCAGCGCAATGTCGGTATTCTGCTTCAGCGGCACCACGGCGCTGCGACGGAAGCCGCCGTCGGCCGTAATCACAAGGGCCGAGTCGGCGTCGAGAATCCGATCCCGGACCGCCTCCGGCGAGAAGCCGCCGAAGATGACGCTGTGGGGCGCGCCGATGCGCGCGCACGCCAGCATCGCGATGGCGACCTCCGGAATCATCGGCATATAGATGGTGACCCGATCGCCTTTCCTGACACCGTGCCGTTTGAGGGCCGCCGCGAAGCGGTTGACCTCGCGATACAGATCCCAGTAGGTAAAGGTCCGGGTGTCGCCGGGTTCCCCCTCCCAGATGAGGGCGGCCTTAGTGCGCAGCGGGCCATTGATATGACGATCCAGACAGTTGTAGGCTACGTTGAGCTTGCCGCCTATAAACCATTTGGCGTGCGGGGCCTTCCACTGCAGCGCTCGCTTCCACGGTTTGAACCAGTGAAGGGCCTTGGCCTGGCGCTCCCAGAACGGGACCGGATCTTGTAGCGCCTCTTTGTAGACGGACGGGTTATCGACCAGTGCGCGCTTGGTAAACGCCTTCGGTGGCGGGAACTTTCGTCGCTCTTGCAGAAGGCTCGTAATAGGGATATCGCCTCGGCTCTTAGTCATCACCATAGTTATTACTCAGAACACAGAATAGCCACACCCCCCTTTTCCAAAGGGGGAGGCTATTGAGATGCCGGGCAACCGTGCAATCTATTTCGTACTCTCCTTACTATCGCGTACCGGGATTCTGGCGGTAGTACTGTGACACCTCGGGAAGCCAAGCCTCGATCTGCTTGATGCGGGTTGACTCCGACGGGTGAGTCGAGAGGAACTCCGGGGGACGGTCATGGCCTTTGGATGCCTCAGCCATACGGATCCACAGATCGCGGGCTGCGCTGGGGTTGTACCCCGCCTTGGCCATGTAGATGAGCCCCAAGTGATCGGCTTCGGATTCCTGCGAGCGACTCCAGGGAAGCGTCAGCCCGACAGCCGCGCCGGCGCCCAGCAACGCACCCACCGTCTGGACCGTCTTCGGATCACCCTTGGAGAACGCTGCCATCGTGCCGGCCAGTCCTAACTGTACAAGCAGGCCTTGGCTCATACGTTCGGCGCCGTGCCGCGCGACGGCATGGGCGACCTCATGCCCAAGGACGGCCGCCAAGCCCGCCTCATCCTTGGTGATAGGCAGAATGCCGGTATATACCGCTACCTTACCGCCAGGCAGCGCAAACGCGTTGGCCTGCCGATCGTCGATCACGACGAACTCCCAGGGGAGGTCCGTCCGACCGGTCGCCGACGCGATGCGCGTCCCAACCCGCTTGACCAGATCGTTGGCCGCCAGGTCTGTCGAGAGCTTGGACTTCTGCACCACCTCTCGGTACGATTGGATCCCCATCTGCATCTCGTCGGCTTCTGAGAGCAGCAGGAGCTGAGATCGACCCGTAAAAGGAACGGTCTGACAGGCAGCGATACCGATGCACGCCAGCACGATAATGCAGGACGTCACTAGCCATTTTCTCAAAGGATAGTGTTCAACCATCAGTGCCTGGCAGTTAGGGACTTAGGCTGAAGACTGAAGGCTTTCGGGGAAAACCCCTTGCGCAACTTCGGTCTTCAGCCTTCAGCCTATCGACCTTCAGCCTATCCACCTGCATGGGTCAACAATCACTTCTCGGACTATTCAAGGCGGTCCGAAACTGGCCTATGGTGGCGACGTAGTCCGGAGTGCCGAAGATGGCGGAACCTGCCACGAAGGTATCCGCTCCGGCCTCGGCAACGCGGCGTACGTTGTCTACCTTCACGCCCCCATCCACCTCCAGATCGATCGCCTTTCCGGTTGCGTCGATACGCCGACGAATGGCCGTGATTTTCGGCAGCACATAGTCGATGAAGCTCTGACCGCCAAATCCGGGGTTCACGCTCATGACCAGCACCAGATCCAGCCGCTCCAGCACATAGTCCAGCCAGGCGATGGGACTGGCCGGATTCAGGGAGACGCCCGCACGACAGCCGAGGCTCTTGATGAGCTGGAGGGTCCGGTCCAGATGGCGGGTGGCCTCCGGGTGGACGGTGATGATGTCGGCGCCGCTTTTCGCAAAATCTGGAATAATCGGGTCCACCGGCTCAATCATCAGGTGCACATCCAACGGCTTTCTGGTGTGGGGTCGGATGGCCGACACCACAAGCGGCCCGATGGTGAGATTCGGTACGAAGTGATTATCCATCACATCGACGTGGATGTAGTCGGCGCCGGCCGCATCCACAGCGCGAATCTCTTCGCCCAGCCGGGCAAAGTCGGCGGATAGAATCGACGGCGCGATCTTATACGTAGTCACGGGCTAGTTGACGCGCGGGTCAAGCTCGCCCTTGGCATAGCGGTGCGCCATATCATCCAGCGAGATCGGCCGAATCTTGCCGGCGTGACCGGCACTCCCCAACTGTTCATAGCGCTCTTTGCAGATCTGCCGCATCGCCTTGGTGGCCGCCGTTAAAAACTTACGCGGATCAAAGTTTTTCTTATTCTGCGCCAGATCCCGTCGAATAGCGCCGGTAGCCGCCAGACGCAGATCGGTGTCGATGTTGACCTTCCGCACGCCGTGCCTGATCCCAAGCTGGATCTCTTCAATCGGCACTCCGTAGGTCTGCGGCATGTCTCCGCCGAACTCCCGGATAACATCCAGCCACTCCTGGGGCACGCTGGACGAGCCGTGCATGACCAGGTGGGTATCCGGGATGCGCGCATGGATCTCTTTGACCCGTTCCATCACCAGGACGTCGCCCTTCGGCTTCTGGGAAAATTTGTAGGCGCCGTGGCTGGTCCCGATAGCAATGGCGAGGGCATCCGCCTTGGTCGCCTTGACGAACCGGGCGGCCTGTTCCGGGTCGGTTAGCAGTTGATCCCGGGACAGCGTCCCCTCGGCGCCGTGGCTGTCTTCCTTCTCACCGGTACCGGTTTCGAGAGAACCGAGGCAACCGAGCTCTCCTTCCACCGACACACCGATCGCGTGGGCAACCTCGACAATATGCGCCGTTGTCGCAACATTATACTCATACGACGACGGGGTTTTGCCGTCGGCCAGGAGCGAGCCGTCCATCATGACGCTGCTGAAGCCTGAGCGGATCGATGCGATACACACCGCTGGAGATGCGCCGTGATCCTGGTGGACCACTACCGGGATGTCGGGATACATCTCGGCCGCCGCCAGAAACAGATGGCGGAGGAACGGTTCACCGGCGTACTTGCGCGCGCCGGCCGAGGCCTGCATGATGACAGGACTGTCTACCTCATGCGCCGCCTCCATGATGGCCTGAATCTGTTCCATATTGTTCACGTTGAACGCGGGAACGCCGTACCCATGCTCGGCGGCGTGATCGAGTAGCTGTCGCATCGAAACGAGTGCCATGCCTTCCTCCTATCTCTCTGTATGTCCTGTGCCTGTCCTAAATCTGGTGACACAACCTGACAGTCTTCAGTTCATTCGGGCCGTGCTCTGCCTGAATCACACGCCTGGTCCGGCTCTTGCCGCGCATGACGATCGAGTGAGTGGTCGAGCCGCTGTCGGCATACCGCACGCCCTGCATCAGGAGGCCGTCAGTAATGCCGGTCGCCGCGAACAACACATCATCGCTGCACACAAGATCGCGCTCAGTGAGAACCCGGTCGAGATCGAGGCCGGCCGCAAGCAATGCCTCGCGTTCACCGGGTTTCTGGGGGGCCAGTTGGCCCAGCATCGCCCCGCCCAACGCGCGCACCGCGCAGGCGGCAATGACGCCTTCCGGCGTCCCGCCGATACCCATCAGGACATCCACCCCGGAGCCGGGCGTCGCAGCCATCAGCGCGCCCGCCACATCGCCATCGGTGCGCGTCAGGACGCGCGCGCCCGCGGTCCGAAGCGCGCTGATCAGCTCAGCATGCCTGGGCTTATCGAGCACGAATACCGTGAGGTCTGTCACGGCCTTATGCTTTGCTGCGGCAATGGCCGCAAGCGTGTCGGCCACCGGCGCGGTAAGGCTCAGGGGCGAGATGGCCTCCCGCGCCTCCCGTCCGACAACCAGCTTGTTCATGTAAAAGCCGGGACCGGGGGACCACATCGTGCCGCGAGGCGCGACGCCGATCACGGCGATCGAATCCGGCCGACCATGCGCCAGCAGACTGGTCCCCTCCACCGGGTCCACCGCGATGTCCACGGCGGGTCCTTGACCGGTCCCAACCGCCTCGCCATTGAACAGCATGGGCGCCTCATCTTTCTCGCCCTCGCCGATGACCACCACACCGTTGATATCGACCGTCCTCAGCATTGCCCGCATCGCATGGACGGCCGCCTCGTCGCCTGCGTCCTTTTGCCCGCGCCCCATCCACCGCCCCGCAGCTAATGCGGCGGCCTCGGTCACACGGACCAGTTCGAGCGTTAAGTCGCGCCCCAGGCATCCATTCATTGTTAACCCGCTGCTCATAGGCGTCCCCTCTATTCTATGGTGTGAGAACCTACCAAGGCTGGATTCAAACAAAAACGCCGTCAGAGGTCAAGAGACCAGGGAAGGCGTGTTATTGCGGGAGAAATATTTCATACGCGCCTGGTAATGTCAACTGTTTCTCGCGTCCTCAAACATAGACATTGGGGTGCGTCATTGTGAGCGTCGCGAAGCACTCTTTTTGTCATTGCGAGGAGCCGGAGCGTAGCGAAGGGGACGAAGCAATCTCACCGTTCTTACCTGTGTCATACGGGATTGCTTCGCCTGCGGCTCGCAACGACACTCCGTGTCGGATTTCCGCGCACCCTTCGGGTGCTCGCAATGACAGAAAAATGAATGGGTGACGCGGACCACCCCATTTTAAAGATTCTAAAGAGGTTATCCGACGGTGGCAGCCGCGTCTCTGTAGTGTGCATCCACCCAGTAGCGCGGCAGGCACTCGCCGGAGGGGAAGATCAGATCGGACTTGTCAAAGCCGGCAGGATCCTGCATCTCCTCTCCGGCATGGATTCGGCCCATGACAACCGACTGAAGTGGATCAAACAGCCCAGGAAGGTCAATGACCTCTACCAGGTGACCGCTCTGTTTGTCTTTCAGAAACATTTCAACTCCTCCTTATTACATCATAGATACGTTCTGTTGTAGCAACCGAAAAGGGGAATAGGCCAAGCAGCATGATCAGCCAGACGATGGCACAGCCGACCGTAACGAGCGCCGCTATTACGGCCACGAGAAGGAGAGGTCCGCTGAGCACGGGGCGCGATGTCCCGACCGAAACCGAACTGACATACTCAACGCGAACCTCCCGATCAGGTTCAATCCGGCCTTGAAGAGCCTTCGCAAAATCATAGGCCTGTTCGCGATGCCAAGGCCAACCCTTCATAATCTCTCGTTTCCCATCAGTGGTGTTGACAATAACAGTTGGGGTCCCCTTGAGGAGGCAGTAGCCAAACAGGATAAAGATAACCCCGACAAGAACCACTATCGCGGGTACCCCAATGACAATAAGAAGGATCCCATTGATGAGGCTGCGGGATATTACGAATTCGACCGACGCAATATGACCAAGGGGCACATCCTCCCTGTCCCCTTCGGTTAACCAACCTCTGTTCGGGTGGTAAACGACCCTTTGGTCCGTCACGACCCCGAATATGTTGTCAACGTAGGTTGTCTCCGCTTCCGTCTCGGACATACATCAACCCCCCTTTACCCGACAGGACCATCGCCCCGCTAGTTTCGTGGCGGATCAATTGATAACGGCTGCATTTTCCAGCCTCTCAGCGGACTTGTCAAGATTCAAAAGACAGCGCTCAGCCGTCAGCGCTCAGCTATCAGCCTCAGATGAAAGTGGGGAACGGATCAGAAACAGCTGACAACTGACTGCTGAAAGCTGATCGCTTTATCCTTCAGCGGTTGTGGGATCGATCACTGACCTGATCTCCGACACACGGTTCGCCGGAAAACCGCCATTACGGGCGTGTTCCAGAACCATTTCCGCGTTCGGCGCAATGTAGACACAATAGACCTTCTCATCGGTGACATAGCTGTGGACCCACTGGATTTGCGGCCCAAGCTGATTAAGTATGCCGCACGACTTCTGCGAAATCGCCTGAAGCTCCTGAGGCGATAGCTTACCCGCCCCGGGAATATCACGCTCAATCAGATACTTTGGCATGGACGATCTCCTCTCTTTTCCGGTGCTGTACTCTGTCCTGTTATAGGCAAGCTACACATATCGTCGCAACTCATAGCAGCGGTATTGGTTAGAACGTCTCTTACTCCGGTTCCGAAATCCCCCCGTTCCCCCCTTTTAAAAATGGGGGTTGGGGGGGGATTGTGCTGAGCGTTACACCTTTCATCCCCATGGGCGCGCGGGAGGCGCACGCGGTATTATTTCGGGATCGCGACGCCAAACGGCATCTTACCGACCGGGACAGTGGCGATCACCTTCTCAGCGGCGACGTCGATCACCGCGACAGCATCGCTGCGGCCACAGGCGACATACAGACGCTGCTCGTCCGGCGTAAAGGCCAGATACCAGGCCCGCTGGCCTACAGGAATCTGTGTGGTGATGGTCAAGGTGCGGGCATCGATCACATACACGGCATTGCTCCGGCCATGCGCCACATAGAGCTTGCGGCCGTCCCGCGACACCACCACTCCGACCGGCCGTTCACCGACCGGGATGCTCTTGATCACCTTATGGCGAGCCACCTCGATCACCGACAGCACGCCGGGCTCGATCTGCTCACTTGTCACGTAGGCATATCGGCCGTCGGGGCTGAAGGCAATCCCTCGCGGATTTTTTGCAACCGGAATGTTCGCCACCACCTTGAGGGCCGCAGTATCGATAACCGAAATAGTATTGGATGTCTCGTTGGACACGTAAGCAATCTGTCCATTGGGACTGATCGCGATCGACTCCGGCTCTACCTGGACTTCGATGGTGGCCATCGCCGTACCGGTCTTGGTATCAAGTACCGTAACCGTTCCGCCGTTCTCGTTCACGGCATACAGACGGGTCCCGTCAGGACTGAGCGCCAGGCCCTCGGGATCCACTCCAGCGGGCCATGTCGCTACAACCTTTCCGGTCGCGGCGTCGATGACGCTAATGTCGTCGGAGTTTCCGTTGGCAACATAGACACGAGATCGATCCGGTAAGATCGCAACCCCTCGTGGTCGTTTGCCCACGGCGACCGTACGGACAACGGCGTTGGTTGCGGTATCAATGATCGACACGTCATCCGATTTTTCATTCGCCACATACGCCATCGATCCGGCTGAGGCAGCCGACGAGATACTGCCACACCACCATAGAAGCGCTACGACAAGGGACCAGCAGCTTCGACGACCTGTTTTCGGCATCATCTCCCGTACTCTCCCTTCGACGCTGTGTTGCGTTGGTAGCGACCCTTCCGCAAGACACAAGATCACAACGTAAGGATATAACGATGTCCTACCACAGATCGTGAGGGATGTCCATCACGAAGGCATGTCAGCAAGCCGCCTGAATCATGCCGTTATCGGCCGCATTCGGGCTGGCCGCGTCCAATCCCACCACGCCCGCAAACGGCCAAGGAACCTGACGGGGGAGACGCCTGCCCGAGGCTCACCTTGTCGTGCCGACGAATACCGCTCGAATAGCAATTACCTTGACTCATAATTCATTATACTGATACTCTCCATCGCCATAAGTGTGACTTTCGTCAATATAATTGACTGATCGTAATCCATAATTTTAAGTGATGAAATAAGTTATATGTGAGAATTACGTATATGGGAAGGGACGCTGGTGCGGTATAGTCATCAATCTCGTCCAATGCTCCCGCGGTTCGAAGTTAGACCATATACGCCAAAAAGCGTATTGACGGTATAAAATCTCTCTGATTAACTCAATGGCTGCTGTGCCCTGCTAAGAATAGTGTCGAGAAGTGTAAACCATTCGGTTGCCATTAGAGGTAATCAACAGGTGCGCAGCAATCTCAGCACCGAAAAATGGTGTTGGCAAGCCTGCTGGTCGACCCGATCCCGCGCGGGTTGACGCGGTCCCAGGATTCGGCCCACCATGAACCGAGAAAGGAGGGATAGCGAGAGAACGAGAGAAGCTGTTGCAGAGCATAGTACGACCGAAACGCGAGGATGTGACCGTCATGCACTTCACACACACAACAGGAGGGGAATAGCAACATGTGGAGCGTCAAACGTGGCAAGGTGTTATTCGGTGCTGTAGCAGCGTTGCTGGGGACTCTGGCGTTTACGTCGAGCGCTCTGGCTAAGGATAACAAGTGTGACGGTTTGCCGTCACATGACCAACTGCGGACGGCGTTGCAAGCCGCGGTGGCTGCAGGCGGCGGAGGGTTCGGGCTCAACATGTGGGGAACGGTCGTCAATCGGGACGGCATCGTATGCGCCGTTGCGTTCACCGGCGCGAGCAGGGGCGATCAGTGGCCAGGCAGCCGGGTCATCTCCGCGCAAAAGGCCAATACCGCCAATGCCTTCAGTCTGCCAGGTCTTGCCCTCTCTACGGCAAACCTCTACTCGGCAGTACAAGATGGCCAGAGCCTCTTTGGCTTGCAGTTCAGTAACCCGGTGGACACCAAGGCGGCGTACAGCGGCAACTCCGCCAATAATGGCCAGTCGAACGATCCGATGGTGGGCGACAAGATCGGGGGCGTCAATGTGTTTGGTGGTGGCCTGGGACTCTATACGGCGGGTGGGACCCTCATCGGGGGGATCGGTGTCAGCGGCGATACCTCCTGCCGCGACCATTGGATCGCCTGGGAGACCCGCAAGGGCTTGAGCCTGAATAATACCCCAACTAACGATAACATTATCTACGACCTCACCGTCGATCCCATAACGGGCCACACCACAAGCGCCAGCGGCTTTGGCCATCCGGCATGTAACCCGACTTCCCCCACCCCAGCGTCCTAAGAGGCATATACGGCGCGTGCGTGGATCTGATCGAATCACAATGTGGCCCACACGGCCGCGGTTAACACCAACACACTGTGCCACGGCCAATGGTTTGGAACGCACAGGGGTGATCGTGAGTAAGGGCTGCCCGTGGTGGCAGCCCTTACTGCACCCGCACCAAACCCGGAAGAGCCATCATCCTACCTGCCTCAACAATTTCACGAATTCCACTGACGGCGGCTCCATCGAGGGCAACTGATCCACCACTCATAGTGGTCTCAACGTTTCTCTTGACCTCCCCCACCGCTTCTGGTACGGTCCTTTACCGGATAGACCCTGGGGATAGACTCCCTTTGAGCAGCGAAGCATGACAAGGCAAACAGCGTGAATCCTGATGCGAAATAATCACATGCACCGAGAACAAGGAGAGAGCCAATGAAGAGGCTGGGGTTTCTGGCAGTTGCGGCGCTCGCCGCTGTCGCGTGGCCCACGTTGACACAGGCGCAGAGCACGCCCCGCATCGACCAGCGTCAGGCGAATCAGGACCGCCGGATCGACCAGGGGGTAGCGTCCGGACAATTGACCGAGCGGGAGGCCGCGCGGCTCGAAAAGGGCCAGAATCGGGTGCAGCAGGTGGAAAACCACGCGCTCGCCGACGGTACAATGACCAAACGGGAGCGCGCCAAGATTGAACGCGCGCAAAACAGGCAGAGTCGGAAGATCGCCCGCCAGAAGCACGACCGACAGCACAAGTAGGCGACCGCTCGTCAAGTCCGCGAAACCATATTAAGGATCAGCGAAGGGAACGACCGCTGCGCCCCGTCTCGGCTGCGTGACCGGTCCCTCTTGGAATAATCAGCTTACGTAGCCCCCTCCCGGATGCGCCAGCAGGACGACTCGGGGTACATTCGATACTTCAACGTTGCCAATTGGGTACAGTGACTATTATAATGCGTCACTGTATCGGTATCCTGGAATCAACCTACAGACATGGAGGAGTGATGAGCGTACTCGTAGGCAAGTCCGCACCAGATTTTACCGCAACCGCCGTCATGCCGGACGGCAGCTTCAAAGACAACTTCACGTTGTCCGACTACCGGGGCAGCAAGTACGTGGTGCTCTTCTTCTATCCCCTCGATTTCACCTTCGTCTGTCCTTCGGAGATTATCGCCTTTGATCATCGTGTGGCCGAGTTCGAGAAGCGCGGCGTACAGGTGATCGGTTGCTCGGTGGATTCGCACTTTACCCATTGCGCGTGGCGCGGTACCCCCGTCAACAAGGGCGGCATCGGTCCGGTAGCATATCCGCTGGTGGCCGATCTGACAAAGGACATCGCCCGCGAATATGACGTCCTGCTGTCGGGAGGAGTGACCCTGCGCGGCTCCTTTCTGATCGACAAGAACGGCATCGTGCAGCACCAGGTCGTCAACAACCTGCCGCTCGGACGGAATGTGGATGAGATGCTTCGCATGGTAGATGCGCTCCAGTTCCACGAGACGCATGGAGAGGTCTGCCCGGCCGGGTGGACTCAGGGCGCCAAGGGGATGCAGCCGACTAAAGAGGGTGTGGCCAGCTACCTCGCCAGCGAGGCAGGAAAACTGTAAAGATCATGGTGATCGGGGTGGTCGCGCTGCGCATGACGGTAATCGCTCGTGTCGGCCACCCCGAACGTCCTTATGCTCATGCTGCAGGATAACCCCGTCCCGCCTCGCTATCCTGTCGCTGCCCACCGATAAGGTACACCTCAGGGTGAAGCACTATGCCGAGTTTCACTCCGGCTTTATCTGGACATCGCTGACAACGGCGATCCTCGGCGGATTTGCGTTCGGCGCCTACCTGGCTGTCGTAATCGGCTACGGTTTTCCCGCGGGGCAGGGTTTCTACGCGCTCATTCAGACACACGGGCATCTGCAGCTCATCGGCTGGGCAGGCGTATTCATTATGGGTATCAGCCTGCATTTCATTCCGCGGCTGGCCAGCTTCCCCCTGCCTCACCCCGAATGGATGAGCCGAATCCTCTGGTTGATGGTTCCAGGGCTGTTGCTCCGGGCGCTTGGAGGGACCGTATTGGCCTTCCTCGACGGGAGTCCGATCTTCGTTCCCCTCAGTTGGCTGCTGGGCGCCTCCGGGGTGTTGGAAGGAGGCGCGATCATCCTGTACGTATCGCTGCTGATTGGGACCATGCGCGGAAGCGTCAAAACCGGCAGGCTTCCGGCGTTGAGCGCGGTGAAACCATATTTTGGCATGATGGCGGCCGGCTGGGTCCTCTATGCGTGTCTCAACCTGTTCTTGCTGCTTCATATGATCCTGATCGGCGCCACTGTCGTAGACTCCGCCTGGAACGAAGTGGCCGTTCATGCCTTTATCAGTCTTGTGCTGTTACCTGTGGCCTTCGCGCTTTCGGTCCGCCTCTTTCCGCTGTATCTGGCGCTGCCGGCTCCCGATTGGCCGGTCTACGGTATCGGATGTGCGTATCTCCTGTCTGTATTGCTGCAACTGATCCCCGCGGCGCCTCCCCTGGCTGGGCTTGCGCCGGACGTCACCAGATTAATCATCGCGCTGGGAACGTCGCTGAAGGGGGGCGTCATCCTCTGGTACGTGTGGCAACTGGATCTGCTGACCCGCCGCCGACCCCTGGGGCGCCATGCCCGCTTTCTTGACGCCGGACCGGACCGCCCGCCCACACGACCCGGCCTACCGGATTATGGAGAGTTTGGCCGGTTCGAACGCCTGATCTATGCCGCCTATACGTGGCTCGTTTTTGCCGCGTTCGTCGAACTCCTCAGCGGCGCGGCTATCTGGCTGGGCTATTCGATCCCGGTCGCTACGGACGCGATCCGTCACATGTATCTCCTTGGCTTTATCACTCACCTGGTGTTCGGAGCGTCGGTTCGGATGCTGCCCGGCTTCATCAGAAGAAAACGGGTCGCCAGCGCCGCATTAGTCGATGCCACGTTTTGGCTGGGGAGTGCGGCGGCGGTCTGTCGTGTTCTGCCGTTACTTTCGCCGTCATGGTTGTTCGATCTGCTGCCGGCCGGCGACATGCTTGTCCAGACGATCTTCGCGATCTCAGGGATATTCGGATGGGGAGCCGTCGTCTGTCTGGCGATCAATCTGCGGCAGACCGCGAATGCTCCGATGAAACAGGTCTCGGAAAGCCACTGGATGGTGTCCATGGCCCACTCTCCCGGCCCGGAAAACACCCCGAATAGCGGAGGGTAATCAGGGCGCCGAATCGGACCTCATCAGTTGTAGGAAGAGCGGCCCTATGTGATAACTACCGGTGTAAGGTGGGACAAAGCGAGAAGGGTGAAAAGGAGGTCATGGTAAGCATGAGGGTGGCATCGATCGGGATCGTTGTAGGCATAATCGGGATCATCGTCCTCGGAATCTTCAACAGCTCTTTCGCTGCTGAACCCCACGAATTGTCCGTCGACACGCGGCAACGCCTGGTCCTTGCCCCAGCCCAGCGATATATGATGCTTGCAGAGATGCGCCAGATGCTCGGGTCCGTCAACGGGATCCTTCAGGGCTTGGCGACCGGCGATCTCCCTGTGGCGGAAAAGGCGGCTCGCGCAACGGGCATGACGGGATCCGTCGACGTGAATCCCCACATCAAGGCACGGCTCCCCCAACAGTTCCTGGAGTGGGCCATGCGCACCCATCGGGGGTTCGATATGCTGGCCGACCGGATTCACGCGGGTAGCAGCCAAACCGACATCATTCGTGAACTTGCGACGCTGACCGGCAATTGCGTGGCCTGTCACGCCATCTACCGGCTTGATGAAGCCCGCTGAACATAGCGACGTTTGCCTTGACCTCCCTTGCCGCTTCAGCTATATTTTTTCTAACGGATAGGATATATGCGTAGACTGCTTCGCGATCCGACTGCACGATGAGCTGCTAAATGGCCGCACACCAGTTTACAAGCGTAACGACGGTTGATGATGTCGTGCACACCGACCCGGCCCTCAGTCGGGTCCTGAATGCGCACGGGATCGACACCTGTTGTGGAGGCAGCGCAACGCTCGCCGAGGCCGCACACGTCCGGGGTATCGACCTCGACAAGCTACTCACGGCTTTGAACCAGAATGGTAAGCCGCGCACACAGCCCGCCACCGTTGCAGCAGAACCTGTTCGTCCTTGCGCCTCACCGGCCTGTGAGGTCTCGACGCCGCTTGCGCAGCCGCCGCGCGCGGCGGTCGTCGTTCCCGCCGTTCCCCGGCCGACACGCTACGTCCGCTTCTTCGCCGCCAGCCTACTCTTTGCGCTGACCTTCGGCAGTACGCTCGGCGCACTGACCCTTGCCACGCTCACGCTTCCCTGGAATTTCCTTGGCGGACTGTCGACGGACTCCGCCAGACTGGCGCACGGGTACACGCAGGTTTTCGGCTTCGCCGCCCTGTTCATTATGGGTGTCGCCTATCATGTGATTCCGCGTTTCAAGGCGGCGCCGCTTGCCGCACCGGGCGCGGCCTCGGCATCGTTCTGGTTGCAAACGGGCGGCGTGCTCGTCGTCGCCATCGGCGTGCTCGTCGGGCCGCCGATGGTCGGGCCGACACAGTTCGTGGGGGCCAGCACGCTGCTTGCGGCGGCGTTGGCCTTCGGATGGGTGATCCATCGTAGTTTGGATGCCGGCGCGCCGACCCCGGAGCGCTTTGAGCGCTATCTACGCGCCGGCTGCGGATGGCTGGTGGTTGCAGCCGCCTTGGCCGTCGTTACGGCTGCCGGGGTCGATCCGCTCCAGCCGGCAGTGTGGGAGGCGGCACTGTGGGGCTTCGCGGGCTCATGGATTCTTGGTATGGGTCTACGCATCATACCGGTCTTCCTGGGTCTGTCGCTTCCATCTCCACGGACCAACACTGTACTATTCGCCGGCTATCAACTGGCCGCGTTGGCATGGATACTCGTAGCCGTCATCGAGACATGGGTACCGCTCCCAGGTCTACGCGCGCTGTCCGGGATTACGCTGTCGTTGACGGTGGGGATGTTCGTCCTGCAACTTGGCATTCTGGGGCCGTGGGAGAATCAGACGACAGTCGGCGACCGTGGCTACGAAAAGTTTCTGATTGCCGCCTATGCATGGTTGCTTGTCGCGTCGGCATTTATGCCCATGTGGAGCGCAGTGTCGGCGCTTGCGGGCGATCCAATGCCGGCGCTGGTTCTGGACTTCGGCCGCCACGCATTTACCCTCGGCTTTCTGACGCAGATCATCGTCGGCGTTGCCGCGCGCCTTATCCCGGTATTCGCCGGGACGCCACTCTGGAGCACAGGCTGGCGCGACACAACCTTCTATCTGCTCAACGCGGCGATCGCCACACGCGGTCTCGAACTGTTGGTTGAGGTGGCCGGTCTGGCAGGCGTATGGCCATATATCTCCGTCTCCGGTGTGTTTGGCGTGGGCGCGTTTGCGGCCTTTGCGGTCAACGTCATCATGACCGTGCGCGCATACCCGACGGCCACTACACTCGCCTCGACAGCGAGAGAACCGATGGCGGACAACTTTGTCGCCGATCTGCTCATCATCCCGGGTGCCCTTGAACTGCTCGTGAGCCGCGGTTTGCGCCCGCTCCAGAATCCGGAAATGCGCGCAGCGATGGCCCCCACTGTCACGTTACGACAGGCGTGCCGGATTCATAGCATCGAACTTGAACCGCTGCTGGCCGAGCTGGGTAAGCTGGCGGCAATATCCCGTCAAGCATAAAGGAGGATCCAACCGTTATGAGTATGGCTAAGTCGACACCGCGTGAACAACTTGCACTCTCGTTGCGAGTACGTCCCGAACCGATTGTGGTGCGCGATCCTTTTCTCGAATTTCTGGGACTGGTCGGTCCCGGAGAGGCGATCGCAGTCAGCTTTGATGAGCTCGTGAAAGCGGCCGGCCATATGTGTCCGACTGTGGCCGGCGCGTACCTGGTCCTGCGGCACGGTCTCAAGGCCTTGTACGGCGATGAGCCGGCCGTTCGGGGCGACGTGCGGGTGACGGCATACGGCGGCCCGACCGATTTCGGGTATGGACCGATCTCGCAACTGGTGAATGTGGCTATCGGCGCCGCGCCTGAAACCGGTTTTGGAGGGTTGGGCGCCGGACGCTTTCGCCGGCGCGACCTGTTTGTCTTTCGGACCGATGATCTGCGCCACAGCGAGTTTGACTTTGAGCGTCTCGACACCGGGCGCACTGTCCATGTCACATACGAGCCGAACGTAGTACCGACTTCCAAAGACCTCCCGGCAGCTATCGGCCCCGCGCTCTCCAATGGCGACCCTGCCTCGGTCGCTCGTTTCCGCTCCCTCTGGAACGCGCGTGTAGAAGATATCCTCGAGGCCGACGCGCGCGTCGTTCGCGTTCAGGCGGTAAAGTAGCTGTTAGGGGCGTAGACTGAAGGCTGACGGCCGGGAAAGGAACGGAACTGTGCCAAACAATCCTTCAGCCTTCAGTCTCTCTCCCTGCAGCCTTGTTCCCGGAGGTACGTTAAAAAAATGCCTGGATCGTGAACAGCGCGTCGTTATCATGATCCCTGTGATTATAATCGAGCCGCAGCGCCCAGTTTTGCGACAGCGTGTAGCGTGATCCGACGAACCACCGAATGTCATCAGACTTCTCACCCAACGCATATTTCAGGTACGTACCCGTAGCCATAAATTTCCAACTCGTAGTCAGGTCGGCCAGCATCCCCGCGGTCCCGCCGCCGCCGACACGATGCCGCTCTTCGTAGGCTCGACTATAATTCCCCTCTGCTTCCGCAAAGACGAACAGCACTTCCCGCTTTAACAATCGGGATTCGACGGCGGCCCCAATACCTCCGTTGAGCACCCCATTGCGACATAGTCGACAGTCATGGCGTGTGATGGTCTGCATGCCGGCATGAATCTTCCACGATGGAGCATAGGTCACTGAATCGATCGGCGAGAGGGACAACACATCGGCGAGTATCGCCCGCTCAAATCGCGTCTCACCGGCTCGGTTGTAATGACGGGCCGTCACCGACGCGATTTCAATCTGAGCATCAGGGGTATAACCGACCTCCGGATCAAGCAGATCGTGGTAGCCCGCCCGCACGGTGACTTCTTCAAACGTATCGTGATTTCGCCAACCTGTTCCTACACTGATACGGGAGGTCCTGTGCCCCAACTCCGGCTGCTTCGCAAACGGTGCCACCATGAAATCCTCGGACGGTAGCCGGAGTCGGCTGCGGGCGGTCAATAGCGCCCGGTTTCGTTCTTTGAATTCAGACGGTGGCTCGCCAGTGGTATCGATCCGATATCGCAAATAGTCCGAAGCGAGATCGAGCAGAAACGCTTGGCGCGGAGGACTCAATCGGACAAAAGCCGGCGACGTCAGCCCACTTGGATCCTGTGTGATCCGGTAAGCCAATGCGCGATCCTCCGGCAATAACGATTCGCGTTTTCGGCGGATGATGTTGCTGCGGGCGGGACGATATGTGACTTCCGACACCAATCCGGGTTTGGACGCGATCAGTCGAACCGTATCGGCCGGGACGGTCCAGAAAAGAAACTCATCCGTAAGATGTAGTGACGGGTCCGCATAATCGAGCAGCGTCAGCAGATGATAGGAACAGTTCTCTTTGAAAAAAAAATAATCGAAATAGGCATTCCCCAATTCCCATGCGTGCATCAAGAGGCGCTGTACTTGCTGCTGGGTGAAATTAAGACGGTACTCCCAGATATCACGGTCTTCGATGTCCCGATATTCCTGCACCTTCAGGTAGTATGGAATCGTCGAAAAATATCCCTTGTAGAGTCCGAAGATGCCGCGAATCGGATAGGCGATGCCGGCGTCCGGCGGTACGTCGGCCGCATAATTGATGGTGTAGGCAAGGATTCGCGTCTGTTCGGTCTGGCCCCTCTGGTCGACTCGCAGCAAGGTATGTCCGAACATTGATGCCGGATTGTTCATAAAAGCCGAGGGGAAAATCAGCGTAATAGACCGGGCTTCAAAATCCGCAAACCACCGATCGTACCGTTCGCATACCGCCTTCGGCATGTGCGAGTCGCCGAACTGTAGTTTCTGCCTCAACCAGTGATAGCGGGCAATGAACGCGCATTGCGCCGGCTGCTGAGAGCGTCCCACCAACTCCGGCGAGAAAAATTGCGCCAGCGTCGCATCGAGCTCTGCTTGCGGATCGGTCTTCCCTTCCGACGACATAAAAAATCCGGGATCGTCTTGTTCACTTTCGAATCCACCAAAAAGGCTGGGGCGATAATGGAGGAGTAAATGCCACTCGCGGTCATCAGCGAGTTTATGGGCACGCGCCTTGGCTTGCAGTTCGGACAAATAGGTGTCGGCGGTGAGAGGCTCGGCGCCAGCGTGTAAAGAGGCCAAACAGACGAGGACAACAATGAGCCAACCGGACAGAGACGATGTTCGGAGGAAAAAACAGAACGGGCTCTGACCGGAAGGCCAGAGCCCGTTCATCGCACTATCGGGGAGAGGCTTTGGCGAGCACCGGATGACCGGCAATGGCTTCATTGATCGCCTTCACCATAGCCACCGGAGAGGTTTCACCCGCCTTCACCAGCGAGGTGTAGCGCTCCTGTGTCATAGCGAAGAAGACGCCGTGCTGATCGGCCGGTATCCCCATCAAGGTCGCCAGCGAGGCGAGATGCTCCCCCTGACCACGCGCCATCTCCTGAGAGAGATTCTCAAAATTCAACTCTGCAAACATCGTTGTCTTGCTGTCGCCCATGATCTTGCCATCATTGGTACAGCCTGAGGTCCCTGAGCTGATCCCGAACGTCGTGCTGCCGAAGGTCCCGTTGGTCGTCGCCATCATGACCTGCGGGGCAATATCCTTCTGTCTCTGGTAATCGGACCAGGCGAGCTTGCCCAAACCGCATCCTGGACCCGTATCGGGATTCGGCGCCGCCATCGCCAGGCCTGCCTGCATCCCACACAGCACTGCAACCGATAATATGGCCGCCTTCTTCACCATAGGTCCTCCTTTTTGTGAGTGTACAACGACTCGCCGTACGATCGACGCGACGTGCGCATTATAGCTGAAACACCTCGTGATGTTGAGACAAATTATACATCAAGGGGAGTACTGAATAGATTGCACCGTTGCACTACATCTCAAACAACCTCCCCCTTTGGAAAAGGGGGATTGAGGGGGATTTCCTGATCGTTCAAATCCCCCACGCCCCCCTTTGCGAAAAGGGGGGGATGCAAGCTAGGTTAGGCTCTGAGTAATAAGTCTCCCCATCGGATTGCCTTACACTCTTTCCCTCAGGCCAGATCCGGCGGGACCTGCAAGACTGCGGGCACCTCAATTACGGTGAGTCTATTCCGCGTAAGCGCCTCCAGCAGGGCGTCGCCTACCGCGTCAAGCGAATCCACCTTCACCGCATCCGCTCCAAACGACTTCGCTAAGGCGATAAAGTCCGGGTTGCTGAGCGCTTCGTCGCCAAACAGGTGCCCCGCCTTTCGTTCGACGTAGTCGACGACGCCGAAGGCGTTGTCGTTAAAGAGTAAGACAACGATGGCGAGCCGGTGCTTGACGGCGGTCGCCAGCTCCTGACAGGAGAAGAGGAATCCGCCGTCACCGCACAGCGCCAGGACTTGGCTCTCGGGCTTCGCGAGCTTCGCGCCGATAGCGGCCGGCAGCCCGAATCCGATCGTCCCGCTTCCCATCGCCCAGAGGAATGACCTGGGTTCGTAGACCTCGAAGTATCTGCGGGTCCAATACGCCGCGACGGTAGAATCATTGGCTATAATAGCGTCGCGCCGCAACGCGCTTCGAATGACCTCAAGGAGCTGCACCTCGGTCGGGTAGTTCGTCCTCAGTCTGTCGAGGGTCTGCCGTTTGGTCCTGAGGATTGTCGACCTCTCGAAGCCTTGCGGGCGTGACGGCTGCTGCTCAAATCGTACAAGAATGTGCTCTAAAGCTGTGCGAGCGTCTGCCACCAACTCGACGATCTCGCGCCCTTGAATGTGTGGATGGGTCTTATCGAACTGCCGCTCGTCGAGATCAATCCGGACCCATCGTGGAGGCAGCCGCAACGACCACTTGCCGGTTGATCGGTTGCTGAACCGTGTGCCGACCACTACAGCGAGATCGGCCTCTGTAAGGAGCGCCTGAACTGGCTCCTCGGTCCCTAAGTTACCGAGCGACAGATCATGATCCTCCGGAATCACCCCTTTGCCTTTGATGCTGGTAAGGACCGGGGCGTGAAGTAATTCAGCCAATCGTGTAATGGCATGACCTGCATCAGGCGCGATCGCGCCGCCTCCGGCATAGATAACAGGCCGTCTTGCCTGAGCGATCATTTCGACTGCTTCTTCCAGCCTCGCTTCGCCAGGCAGCTTTGGTGTGCGCACAGCAGGCTGATAAAAGAAAGGCGCATTAAGCTCCTCTTTCAGGATGTCCGCCGCAATTTCGAGGCCGTACGGTCTTGGCCTTTCACCTTGCATCCCGGAGAAAATCTCGTGCAGGCAGTGGGGGATGTCCGATGCACTCTTCACATCATAACAGGCCTCAGTCACATTCGAAATCAGACCGTGCTGATCCTTCACCTCATGGACGTCTCCCCATCCCTTGTGCAGGTGCGCCTGTTCGATCTGACTGGCGAGGAGCAGTATCGGCGAGGAACTGCAGTAGGCCTCCTGGATCCCGACCATCGTGGCGGCAGTACCGGCACCCGTCCCAGCCAGCACCACCCCAATCCTGCCGGTCGCCCTGGCATAGGCATCGGCCATGAAGGCTGCGGACTGCTCGTTGCGGACCTCAATGAATCGAAGCCCCCGCTTTTTGACGGCGGCAGCCACAGGCGTGATGTGCAGACCGCGTATCCCAAAGATCAGCTCAATCCCTTGAGCCTTCAGACATTCGGCAACCGCTTCTGCCCCAGTCATCGGGCACCCTCGGACGAGGCCGCTACTTGTGCCATCTGGTTGATGGCGCCCTCCAGAATGACCATCGCCTGATCCACCTCTGACCGGCCAATAATCAGCGGGGGCATAAATCGGATCGTTTGGGGCGGAATCGGGTTGACCAGTAGACCACGTTCGCAGCAGGCTTGAGCCATCGCCAGCGCAACCGGCCTGGTAAACTCCACCGCCAGCAACAGGCCTCGGCCCCGAACCTCTTTTACGATGTCCCATTTCCCTCGCAGCGCCAGGAGCCGTTCCCGGAAATCGCCTCCCACCCGAGCTGCATGACCGACCAGGTCTTCCTTTAGGATAAATCTTAAAACCGCTGCGGCCACGGCAGAGCAGAGCGGGTTGCCGCCATAGGTGGAGCCGTGATCGCCTGGTCCAAAGCAGGCAGCCCGTTCGTTGGCCAGGAACGCAGCAATAGGAACACCGCCACCCAGTCCCTTGCCAACCGTCATGATGTCGGGCCTGATGCCGGAATACTCGTGTGCCCATAGCGTTCCTGTTCGACCGCAACCCGTCTGTACCTCATCCAGGATCAACAGAATGCCCCGTTCGTCGCACAGGGCGCGGACCTCCTGCAAATAGTGCTCAGACGGGATCCTCACACCGCCCTCACCCTGGATCGGCTCCAGCAGGATTGCGCACGTCCGCTCACGGACAGCGGCCCGCAAGGCGGCGATGTCGTTGTATGGAACATTTGTAAATCCCTCAGGGAGCGGGGTAAAGGGCGCCTGATACTCCGGCTTACCTGTCGCCGCTACCATCGCCAACGTTCGACCATGGAAACTCTTCAGAGCCGAGATGACCTCGTACGCGCCACTCAGATGCAGCTTTCCGTATTTCCGGGCTAATTTCACCGCCCCCTCGTTCGCCTCGGCGCCGCTGTTACAGATGAAGATCTTCGCCAACCCGCTTGTCGACAGCAGCAGCTCTGCCAACTCAATCTGCGGGGTTGTATACACATCGAGGCTGGCCAGGATAAGACGCGACGCCTGCTCCCGAATCACCTCCTGAATGACAGGATGACAGTGACCCAGGCTACAGGCAGCCCATCCGGCAATAAAGTCAAGGTACTCCCTCCCGGCATCATCCCAGACTCTCGCCCCTTCCCCTCGGACGAGCGTCACCTCGAGACGCCGGTGGCCGGTGTCCATGAAGTACCGCTTATCCAACTCTACCCAATGGTTCATGTTGCCTCACGATCCAGGAACAGCGCCAGACACTTGGGCCCGCCCCCGGCTTTGAGAAACTCTGTCGTCTCAACCTCATGAACCTGATACCCGGCCTCGGCGAGCGTCCGGGCCAGGTGAGGACAGTCCGCATTCATGACCACCGCCTGTCCAACCACGATCGCATTACAGGCAAAGCGCCTCGCCTCTACCTCCGTCACCGGGAAAAGCTCAGGGATCGTCTCTTTCAAGAGCCGCTGCGAGGCAGGACTGAACGCGTCCGGGTAGTATGCTGCCCGGCCTGGCTGAAGCGGGCATAAGCAGGTGTCCAGGTGGTAGAACCACGGATCAGCAAGCTCCAGGGAATGGACCGGCATCCCCACAAGCTCCGCGAGCAGGTGATGGGCCTGCAGTTCTGAACGAAAGCGGTACCCGGCGAACAGGCGATCTCCGCAGAAGAGCGCATCCCCTTCTCCTTCAAAAAGGGCGGGTTCCGGCAGACACGCGACCCGGTAATTCCGTTCCAGAAACCACTGCGTAAAATGAGGCACCTCCGCCTCACGCTCACGGTATCGGAAACGACTGCTTACAAATAAGTTGTCGACCAGGAGCCCGGCATTGGCCGTAAAGCAGAGATCAGGCAGCCCGGGAACAGAAGGCAGCAGTTCCACCTGGACCCGTAACGTTTCAGTAAGCAGTTGATACAGTACCTCCCACTGCCGCAGGGCGACTGTCCGGTCCGCCTGCCGGTTTCGATCCATCCAGGGATTGATCTCGTAGTAGATCCCGTAATGATCGGGACGACACATCAGCAGCCTGGTCATGTCTACACGTCGGCGCTCAGACCTTGCGCCATTTTGATTTCGTGGCTGTAACCGACGGTCCACGCCACCTTGTGCGTGACAAGATCCAGCAACGGCCAGGATGCCGGGACGCCTGTGCCGCTCTTCTTCAGTCCGCCGAACGGCAGATGTACCTCTGCCCCGATGGTAGGCAGATTCCAATAGCCGACACCAAACTCGCACTCCTCTCGAAGACGACGGGCGATCCGGTAATCTTCGGTAAACACAGAGCAGGCCAAGCCGTACTCCACATCGTTGTGGATAGTCACGGCCTCTTCCAGCGTTCGGAAGGGGATCAGGGCGACATGGGGTCCAAAGACCTCCTCGTGGAGCACCCTGGCATCCTTTCGATGCGCCATGCGATAGATGAAGGGGCTGAAGAAGTAGCCCTGCCGATGGGCGCCTTCCTCCAGGCGCCCGCCGTCCAGCAATACCTGCGCCCCCTCCTGCTTTGCCAGCAGGTTATAGAAGTCGACCTTCTTCATCGCCGACTCGCTGATGAGCGGCCCCATGAAGACCTGAGGGTCGAGGGGATCGCCGATGACGATCCGCCGCGCCATAGCGACAAAGGCCGCTGCAAACTCCTCCATCCGACTCTCATGGACAAGGAGTCGAGAGGCCGACGTGCAGCGCTGCCCCGTCGTCTTGAAGGCGCTCAATATCGCTGCTCGGACGGCCAGATCAAGATCGGCATCCTGACAGATGATCATCGCATTCTTCCCGCCCATCTCGCAGGCGTACATCTTTCGATAGTCCTTAACGCACGCCTCCTTGATCCGTGATCCCACGTCGTAGGAACCGGTGAAGAGCACCACCTCGACATCGGGATGGGTCACCATGGGCCACCCCGCATCCTCTCCCGTACCGTGAACGAGATTCAAGACGCCTGGAGGCAGCTCGGCCCGCTCAAAGCACTCCACGATCTTCTCCCCTACCAACGGGGTATTGCCGGACGGTTTGAAGACCACCGTGTTCCCTTCGAGCAGGGCCGGCGTGATCAGCCAGATGGGAATCGCAAAAGGGAAATTCCAGGGGCTGATCACCGCCACAACCCCTTTCGGCTTGCGGAACATGTAGGCATCTTTCTCGGCGATCTCCGAGGGGACGACCTGACCGGAAGACAGCCGCGCGTGGCCGAACATATACTGCGCCATATGAATCCCTTCGACCACATCGGCTTTTGCCTCGTTATACGCCTTGCCGGCCTCCGATGCTACGAGACGGGTGATCTCGTCAGTCTGAGCCTTGATCGCCTCAACGAAGCGATCCAGATACTCCCCTCTTTTCACCCTAGACAGCCCGCGCCAGTAGGGGAATGCCGTCTTGGCGGCCGCGACCGCCTGCTCCGCATCCTCCCGATTCGACAGGGCCACGGCGCCCAGTACCTGATCGAACCTGGCAGGATTGCGACTTTCAAACCTGGCCCCTCCGACCGCCTCCACCCAGCTCCCTGCGATATAATTCTTCCCGTTCATCGGTCCACCTCCTGCAAACGATAAGAGCAGGTCGCCCCCTGGCTTCCTGCTCTCGATATTGCATTGGGTTTCACCCCCACAGTCGTGGACTACACCTTGACTCTGCCCACCACCCGATCCCGTCACCCCCAGAGACAGTTAAGAACCAATACGCACACTCATAATTTAGCGCGAAGTATAAACGAGAACAAGCGGTTTCCCCTCTTATGCCGCGGTCTTCTCCAGTCGCTCTGCGATCCAGAGTTTAATGATGGACTGGCGGGTCACGCCGAGCCGCTTGGCTTCCCTGTCGAGAGATTCGAGCATCCAGGCGGGAAAATCAACATTAACTCGCTTTGGTTCCCTGCCGGGTCGCGTGGCTCGCGACAGATCAAGGTGGGAGGTGATATCCTGGCCGGCGTCGAACTTCTTATCAAAGTCTTTCGCTTTCATAGAGATCGATCTCTTCCTGCCGGGAGCGACGAATCGAGATAATGCGGATGGTGTCGCCTCGATAGGTGATCACGGCAGACCAATGAGTGTTTCCAATTGTGCCCACTGTGAGAAACCGGATCTCATCCTCCGTACGGGCTGGGATTTCGATCCGCTTGTCGTCCTGCCAGAGCTCTTGCGCTTCGACGAAATCAATGCCGTGTTTGTGTTTTATTGGCCTCACTCTTGCGCTGATCAAAGTCGAACGCCATCACGGTATAACAACTATACCCTTTCTCAGCCACTGTCAAGTGCCGGGACAGCATAGTTCCTTGACGTATGATCAGGAACAGATTAGATTACAAGTAGCTGTAAAGGCAAGGACTTATACTCTCTTGCCTGATCCCTGATAGTCCGCTGATTACGATACTTGTACCTCCCCATGTCGGAGAGGGCGCCATGCAGAGCGATGTCCGGCACAAGCGATTTGATGCCTTTTGGAAGAGGATCGAACTGAAGGTCCACCGGCATCCAGCGATCAGGAACAACAGGTTCTGCACCTGGTTCAGCCGCGGGGAAGCCAACACCGCTCAAGTCGTCCATTTCCTCGAGCAGTTCGCAGTCTTTTCCAGGCATTTTGTCCCGATACAAGCCAAGCGGGTCGCCCGCTCGACCAACCTTGCAAGCGAAAAGCTGGCGCGCCACATCCTGGTCAATGAATGCGGCGTAAGACTTGGCTCGGACAAGAGTCCGGAAAACCAGACGTTCAGAACGGAGTGGGCCCATATCGAGTGGTTGCGCGAGACGTGCGCGCCCCTCAAACTGGATCCGGAACGGTTGGGCAACTGGAGAACCGCGACCCCACCGACACGGCGCTTTCTGATTGATCTCGAGAAGGTATATGGAAGCCTCGATTGGCGGATTGCTACGGGCGCCAGCTACGGAATCGAGACGTGGGCGGCGTGGGGCATCGGGAAAGGCGAGGAGGCGGAGTCCACAAATTTCTGGAAGCAACTGATCATCGGACTGAAGGGCTACAATACACAACAGCGCCTGTCGGTTGGCCTGGAGCCGGTCCCTCTCGGCTTTTTCGAGCATCACTTCGAGCTTGAAACGGGCCATGGGGAGAATGTGTACGGCGAGTTGCTCGAAACCTTTTCTCACCCCAAGTTCGACGAAGAGAAGTTCGTAGAGGGCGGGCGACGAGCGCTTGACGCCTTGTATGTTTTCTGGGAGGGGCTCAACTCGGTCAGAAAGGCGCTCGCGTGACGAACCGGGGAGCTCTATGAGGATCGCTGAAGGTGTGACGCTCGTATCGCCGACCCTCGACGCAGAGCGCGCGCGCCAGATTATCAAGAACGCGGAACCGTTTTTGACCGGACAGCATCTGGCGTACCCCTCGGATCGCGATGGGGCGCAGGTGCATCTCGAGGCCTACTTTGCCACCGAGGCGATTGTTCAGTGCCCGGAATCTGTGTCATGGCTTGTCGAAGACGTTGTGATATGGATGAGGGCAAAGGACCTCCGGCCCACAGTCATTTTCGCTCCGGGGACCGAACCGGTTCGGCGCTTCGTGGAGAAGCTTTCAAGGGCCGTCCATGCAATATCTGTCTATCTCGAGACCAAGCCCAGCGGGCGATTCGGCGACACTATCGAGGGGAGCATCCCCACCGACGCATCCGTGTTGACGTTCAATCTGACGAGTTTAACCGGCGGTCGGTGTGTCGGATTTCGACTGCCGGACGCCGCCGCCAGGAACGGCGGTCACGTCGTCGGTACGGGCGCGATTGCCCTTGGGGCCTCATCACTCAACGAGGCGCTGCGACGCAGATTTCCCGACAACCTCTACATCGCATTCCACGTTGCCGTCACGAATCACAACCCGGACGCCTGCCCCGCGAATGCGCCCCGGCTGCGTCCCTGGCAAGAGGCGAGCGCCGATATCATCGCTCGTCTCAGAGGTGAATCGATATGACCGCTGCCTCGATGAAGGACGATCTCACCTATCCGGTCCGATTCCTGGACGGCGTCTCGGATGCCAGACACATCATCGGCATGGGCAAGAGTTCAGGGCGCAGCGAGGAGGAGATTCAAAGAAGCCTCGAACTTCGGCGGGTCAGGTGGGCGTACTATGCGCTCGCGCTTGGTCGGCACGAGATCCATGACTCCGGTGAGACGGTGTTCATCCCACGCTCGATCCGGAAAGCGGATTACGAGTTCGAAGTCGCGCTGCTGCTCGATCAGGCCACGAAGGAAGATTGGACCGAGGACGAGGCGGAGGCGTTTCTGCGGAAGCATGGCCGCGTGACCATCCTGAACGATCTGTCCTGCCGGTGTCTTCAGGGGGAGGACGTTCAACTCGGGCTTGGCCCCGCCCGAAGCAAGTCTAT
The DNA here is from genome assembly GCA_902196205.1 of Candidatus Methylomirabilis lanthanidiphila. Taxonomy (NCBI): domain Bacteria; phylum Methylomirabilota (SeqCode); class Methylomirabilia (SeqCode); order Methylomirabilales (SeqCode); family Methylomirabilaceae (SeqCode); genus Methylomirabilis (SeqCode); species Candidatus Methylomirabilis lanthanidiphila. The sequence goes on from CABIKM010000014.1 coordinate 66,756, forward strand.
CCTCGGCAAGGCGCTGGGACCATGGTTCGTACCGTATGCGGAGTTTGCAAAGCGGAACCCTCACATCGTCCTGCGGGTGAACGGCGAGGTTCGTTTGGAAGCCCAGGCGTGTACCGACTCGACCTTGTGGACGTTTCCAACAATCGTCGCGTACCTCTCTCAACAGCCCTTAATTCTCGAAGTCGGAACGCTCATCGGGTCCGGGACGTTCGCCGGAGGCTCTATTGCCGAGACGTCGCGGAAGTATCCCTGGCTGGTAGAGGGAGATACGGTAGACATTGTGGAGATGGAGGTCGAGGGGATTGGAACCCTGAAAAACAGCTTTGCGCGAAAGGGCTCGGCAAATGGATAAGGCGCAGCGAGGACCAGGCGACCTGAGCGAAGCGGAACGGGATCTCCTCCTGGCAGAACTGTGGGGCACATTCACGTTGAAGCTTGACCACGCGGCGCTTGCGACACAGAGCCTGCGGGAGACTGCCTATCTGTTCATGCGCGCCCTCCAGGGGGGCCAAGTGACCTACAAGAGCCAAGATATCGCTGATCCTGACGCCCATTCCAGCATGAAGACCGTCGCCATCCAGCTCGGCAAGATGCCGGGAGCCGGCTATATCGCGCCGGTGGAAGGCATCAACCGGAATGGCGAGTCGCAGGTCTCGCACATCATCACGTGCTGTGGGGAAGGGATCCAACACGTCGCGCTCCGCGTTGAGGGTGGACCGATCGAAGCGTACCGCCGGATCACGGAGCGGCTGGGGGTCCGCTACACTACCCCTATTCTGTACGATGATCGCAGCCGGCTTTTACAGATGTTCACCGGCTCGCTCTTTCGCTCGCCGAACCCGGCGGCAGGCCCCTTTCTCGAGCTCAATCAACGCCTCGACCTGTTTGAACGCGATCCCACCCACTTCCACCATGCCACGGTCCAGGCGCTGTATCGGTGCCTGGAGGAACTGCAACAGGCCGGCAAACCGATCTGGATCCTCGACTTCGATGCTATCCCGCCGGACTGGGACCCGTTCGCAGCATGAAAAGAGCATGGAAGTGCTAAGGGGAGTACTTATTAAAGTGCACTCTTACAACAACATCTCAAGCGACCTCCCCCTTTGCGAAAGGGGGGGTTCAAGCTATTAAATGCTCTAAGTGTAAGTCCTCCTGGTGGAGCGGCCACATGATAACGCACGTGCCAAAGATGGTGAATCTGACGCGGACCGAACGGAGGGTTCGAGCCGACTATAAGACCCGCCTCAAGAACTGGCACGGGAGCGGGCGCCCTCCGAGGGGTCTTTCGAGTTACAAGCTCGAATTCGGTGCGGAATTGCTGCTGGAGCACCCTCCAACCGCCATCGTTGGAAGCGTAACGACCGTCCCTGACCATCCCTTATTCAAAGCCTACGGCGAACAGCCAATAAAGGAAGACCGTCCTTTTCAGAGACGAGCCTTTCATGTAGCAGAAAACACCACGTCCAATTCTTTCGTCCCTATCCTCACCAGCAACGATATTACCATTCGGGTCTGCAATGGAGACTTCGGAGAAGTCAGGAAATGGCAACTCCCCGCTCGTCATGCCGACTGCCATGAGCTCTACTTTATCCATCGGGCCCAACACCCCCTCAGTCTTATTACCGATTTCGGGTTGTTCGAAGAAGTTCGAGAGGGCGATTTCATGTATTTACCACGGGGCGTCACCTATTCATTTCTCCTGACCGGACGGGTGTCCATCCTCCTCTATGAAATCCCGAAACGGCTGTGTCGCCCTTACGACTATTGGATGGGAGATCAGCAGCCCTGGCCCTTTTCGCCGGCTGCACCGATTCCGTCGGAGCCGACGCCTCTTGCCGAGCTTCATCCGCCGCTCGGCGGTGAGGGGGCCACACAGATAGTCGTCAAAAGACGAGGGGGTAGCTCTACGTTGCTGACTTACACAGCGCCGCCTTTCGATGTCGTGGCCTGGGAAGGAGAGGTGTGGCCCTTCATCCTGCACTTGGACGATCTGGCGGCACTGTCTTCGCCGAACGTTCACCTTGACCCGAAAAAGCTTACGGTCTTTGTGAGCGAGGACGAAGGTGCGGCAATCCAGGCGTTCCTGCCACGCTGGATCCATAGTCTGCCGTATCACCATCTCAACTGGGTGGATGAGGCGCTCTTCAATCACAAGGGGTACGGCGCTCGCCCCGAACTCACCGATGGGTTCATGACGTTACACCCGGCCGGTTTGGCTCATGGCCCTGACCTTCGGACCCTGACTACAACTACTCGGGAAGACGCACCCAACCCTCATAACCTGCCATTTCGCGAGGAAGTGGCCGTGATGGTGGAATCCAGATCGCCATTCGTCGTTTCGGAGGACGCGGAAAAGGTAGAGGTCGAAGGGTATGATCAATCGTGGTATCGCCAATCAATTGAAATACCGTGAAGGCTTTTTATACCTTGCAGCCACATGTAAATTTCGGTACCCTTCAAAGCAATCCGACCGACCCTGACAAACATATGACGGCTTTCTTAAATAAATCGGCGCGATTGATGGTGATGGGGTGTGCGGCGCTGCTGATAGGCGCGGGAGGGACGACAATGGAATTGAAGAGTCAGGTATTTCAATCTGGTGCGATGATTCCGTCGAACTACACGTGCGATGGGCAGGACGTCTCTCCGCCGCTGAGCTGGTCGGACCCTCCGGTCGGAACCATAAGCTTTGCCCTCATCTCGGATGATCCCGATGCGCCGATGGGGACGTGGGTCCACTGGGTGATCTGGAATATCCCTGCGAGCACTCGCGTCCTCGAAGAGAATTTCCCCAAGACGGCCTCACTCCCGAATGGGACCAAGCAGGGAACGACCGACTTTCACCGTGTCGGATATGGCGGCCCCTGCCCGCCGTCCGGGACTCACCGGTATTTCTTCAAGCTGTACGCGCTCGATACAACACTGAATCTGCCGTCCAGCACGACAAAGAAGGACCTGGAGCAGGCGATGCAGGGGCACATCCTCGGGCAGACTGAGCTGATGGGCACGTATCGCCGCAGATAAGCATGGCCATAGAGAAGATCGTGTTGCACTACCTCGTGCGGCATGGTGACGCGAAATCCGAGTTGGAAGACCCGGCCAAGCCGCTCACCGATCAGGGACGCGAGGAGGTTCGTCGTGTGGCCCGGTACGTTGCGTGTATCGGCGTTGAGGTGGCCGAGATCCGCCACTCAGATCGGCTCCGAGCCAGGCAGACCGCCGAGATCCTGGCTGAACACCTGATGCCGCGGCTCGGCATCCGGGAAGCCGAAGGTCTCGCGCCCGGCGCCGAGCCGAACAGAGTCCGTGCGGACTTAGAGGATGCCGATGAGTCGCTGATGCTCGTAGGCCACCTGCCGCACCTGAGTCGACTCATTTCGACGCTCGTGCTGGGTAATAGCGAGGTGGAGATCATCCGACCGGGCACGGGGACAATGATCTGTCTTGTCAAAATCGAAAGGGCCTTTCGGCTGCAGTGGATTCTTACTCCTGATCTGGCTCAGGCGTAGGCCATCGGGATGAGCGGTCTAATGAAAGCGCCGGAACCGGCGGCTGGAGGACAATGAGAGCACTGCTGATCATGGTGCTGAGCGGGTGGGTCTTCGGCACATTGCTCATGGCCTTTGTAGCCACGCAGAATTTTCGTACGGTCGATCGCCTGCTGGCTGCGCCAACGCCGGCGTTCTCGCACGCTATCACTCCCATCGGACACGATGAGGCCCGCGTTGTCCTGCGCTATCTCGTGTCGGAACTGAATCGGCTCTATTTTAGCGCCTGGGGACTGACCCAGCTTGGGCTCGGCGCAGCCGTCGCCGTCGCCGCCTTCGGGCTGAGGCCTCTGGACCGTACGATGATCGCGGTCACCGGGACGATCTTGGTCATCGCAATCGTGTCGCTGCTGCTCAGCCAGTCGCTCATCTCGCTCGGTAGAAGTCTGGACTTCGTTCCCCGAACCGTGGTGTCTCAGGAGATGGTACGCTTCCGGACACTCCACATCGCCTACACCGCGCTCGATCTATTCAAACTGACCCTCTGTGTCTGGCTGCTGATTCGCTCCACTCGTCAGGCCGGCCCGGTCACGATGAAGCGCTGAGCAATGCGACAGCAGACGGGTAGCCTGGAAAACAAACAGCCTCCCGGAGAGATCTCCGGGAGGCTGTAACGGTTCAAGTGGATGTAGGGTGACTACGCTGCTCTGGTCACGTTGGCAGCTTGCTTCCCCTTCGGTCCATCCACGACGTCAAACTCCACAGCCTGCCCCTCATTGAGCGACCGGAAGCCGGATCCGGAAATCGCAGAATAATGCACGAAAACGTCGTCGCCATCTTCACGCGCGATAAACCCGTAACCTTTGGCATCATTGAACCACTTTACAGTACCTGTAACTCGCATCAAACTCTCACCCCCCTTCCATCTGAACTCTCGAGGCGTTGCCCCGATAAACAAAAACCGCGAAAGCCTCATTCAGCAGCTTTCGCGGTTCTCGAAATTGCGTTACAAAAGCGTGCTACGAAGACAGTTGCACAATAAAGGCAATACATTGGAATGTCAAGAACTTTTTTAGACTTTTCCGTCTAGAAAATCGAGCATTAACACATTGTTGGCGAACTCTACCCACCCAACGGCGACAGAGTAAAGCGTTATCGCGCGTCGCATCTATGGACGAACCATATTTCGAGATAGCTCAACCTGAGTTACCTTTCCCCCAACTTCACTACTGATATTCACGTTGAGCTGATCCGCGGGGTCCTTGCTCACCAGGATAAGCGTATTCAGGAGTTTTCCGGCGTCAGCCTGAGAGATATGCGCATTTCTGCCAACCTTCTCCTGATAGAATCTGACGACGTGCCTGTATGGCGCGTTGATTTTGAAATGAACCTTGATCCATTGTGTCCCCTCCCCTTCTCCGGACTGCCGGACGATAGTGGAAGGAATCGTCTGCGGATGCATCGGGAGGCCGACGTCATCCTGAGCCGGCGCCTGTGAGGTTACAAACGGTATGACCGCGAGCACAAGCGCCGACAATATAACCGCCCGTCTAACCAAGGCAATACGGATAACCGCCAAACCGAGGAAGGTCATCCAACGCTGCGCAATGAGGCCCATACGCAAGCCGTACGCTACCGTCCCGCCCGTCCTCTATCCTACCAGACGATCCTCTCCGGATCCCCTTTATAGATCGACCGGATCCAGGCGATAATTTTCCATGTCTGCTCATCGGTAAGATTTGCCCCAAAAACCCCCGGCATAGTCTGTCCGGGATAGGTCCCCTTGATCACCTTAAAGTAGGTGTCATCATCACCGCCAAACTTCCAGGAGTCACGGATGAAGGGCGTAGCTCCGGCCATCGCGCCACCGCCACCTGAGCCGTGGCAGCCCGGACAGCCGTTCTGCAGGTAGAGTTGGCGCCCTTCCTTAATTGCGTCCGGATTTCCGGTGAACGGATTGAGCTTTTTGGGCTTTTGCTGATCTGCGGGTGCGGGGGCAACCGAACCTGTCGGCTGTTGAACGGACGGTGCTTGACCCGGCTCTGTTGCCTTCGCCGGCTCTTGCTGGGTCTGAGCCGTCAGACTCTGGACACATCCTAACGTCACAAGGGTAAGGATTAACATGGCAACAAGCGACTTTTTTTGTCTCATGGTCACTGGTCCTCGTTCATTGTAGGTGAGGTTTGCCCCTCTCGCCCGGTGTTGTTAGTACGAGGGAAGGGGATCGTCTCGATCGAAACGACGGTAAAAGATCTCTCCCGGCTTCTCTTCCGTCTTTGAAAACTGCTCGCGCGCCAGGAGCGGGAGAAGGGGCACCCCATAATCCTCCAGGATCTTTCTGATCTCGGCATGCCGTTTACTGATCGCCTCCTCAAGCTCTGCTTTGAGTTCTTTGTTGCCTTCCTTTACCCCCATGGAAAACTCGAAGGTAAAAGGAATTCCGGGCTCAGCGCCCTGGAGGAGGACCACCTCAAGAGGTGACGATCCATTCAACTGTTTCACGGCATAGCCGGCCATCGGCCCCCAATCCAGCACAACATCGATCTCGCCGGCAATGAGGTCCCGGATGATCTTATCCGATCGCTCAGTCTGGCCACTATCAAAGAGGCTGTAGCCGACGACATTTGCCCTGATATCCCTGTTGGCCAACGCCTCCGCCGGCGGGGTATTGATATAGACGCCAATTTTGAGTTGCTTTAATATCGGGTCGTCGAGCGATCTGATCTGAAATCCGCGATTCTTTGGGTAAATCAGCACATACGCCGACCGATAGTAAGGCTTCGTCCAGAGCACCTGATCCCAGCCCTGAGGTATCGAGATCATGACATCACAGAGTCCCGGTCGCAACGCTCTCCGGACCAATCCCCGCTGATGGGGCCACCAGAAGTAGATCAGCTCTGTCCTCAATTCCCTAGCGATCACCTCGGCAATTTTGTTCTCAAACCCTTCTGACTTCTTATTGGAGAAGGGCAGGTTGTCCGGATCGCCACAGACCTTCAGTTGCGTGATGTGACTCCCCAACGCCGGCCCGGCAAACGGGAGGAGCATCATAACAGCGAACGCATTCGCAATGATAATTCTGCGATTCATACTAATTCTTCCTTACTCAGGGGTTCAGACTGAAGACTAAAGACTGAAGACTTTTAGCCCTAACCCTCTTGTTCCCTTCAGCCTTCAGTCTATCTACCTTCAGCCTCGCATACCCAGTGCTGACTGCCTGCATTGTAGCATAAAAAACCGCGCCGAAGATACAATCCTTCGGCGCCGGCATCAGACATACTGACTTACAAGCCAAAAACGTACAGCGTCCCGCCCTTGCTCGACGCCATCGGCAGACCGGACAGATAGGCGGCATTCACCCCGCCCAACGCAGCCGTCGGATCGTCCGGCGGCAGGTCGAGCGATACGGTGGCGCCAAACCATCCGCCGATCCCGGAGTAGACAGCAACATACTGCTTGCCGTCAGGCCCCTTGTAGGTGATCGGATTGCCGATGATCCCGGAGCCGACTTTGTGCTTCCACAACAGCTTCCCATCAATGGCGCTGACCGCCTTAAACCAGCCGTCCATCGTGCCGTAGAAGACCACATTGGACGCGGTCACGACAGGCCCGCTCCATGGGGGTTGCTGCTCTTTGATCTCCCACTTCCTTTTTCCTGTTACCACATCCCAGGCAATGACTTCACCCCACCAGTTGTCTTTGCCCTCGTGACCGTTGAACATCAGGACGCTGGCACCCACATACGGCGCCCCAGCCGTGTACTGAACCAACTGGCCCTCGTAGTTCATGCACATATTGTTGACGGCCGCATAAAAGAGGTTCGTCCCCGGAGCGTAGGCCACAGGTACCTGGTTCTTCCCACCCATCGCGCATGGGCAGATATTCTTGGTATCTTCACCCTGCTTGGTCAGCTTGTCGGTATTGACGATCGGCCGTCCGGTCTTCAGATCGACTCCCTTGGCCCAGTTGACATAGACGAACGCATCGGCCTTGAGGAGCGTGCCGTTGGTACGGTCAAGGGTGTAGACAAAACCGTTCCTGTCGAAGTGGGTGAGCGCCTTGACCTTCTTGCCGCCGATCGTCTGATCGGTCAGGACAGACTCATTGATCCCATCGTAGTCCCAGTTGTCCCACGGGGTCATCTGGTAGGCCCACTTGGCTGCCCCGGTATCCGGATTGCGAGCCCAGATGGTCATGGACCACTTGTTGTCGCCGCCCTTGCGAGGAGCAGGGTTCCAGGTTCCGGGGTTGCCGGTGCTGTAATACAGAAGATTCAACTCAGGATCATACGAATACCAACCCCAGGTGGTGCCGCCGCCCACTTTCCACTGCTCGCCCGGCCAGCTCTTGGTCCCCTCGCCGAATCGTCCGTGATGCGGGTTGGCGGCGTTGAAGTCGGATGCAAGCAGCAGTTCGTCATCGGGCCCCGTGCTGCGAGCCTTCCAGATCAGCTTGCCGTCTTTAATGGCGTAGGCCGCCACCCAACCGCGGACCCCGAATTCACCTCCGGCAACACCCACGATATATTTATCGTGAATCACCATGCCGGCGCCGGTATTGGTCTCACCCTTAGAGGGGTCGGCGTTCCGGGTCTTCCAGATCTCCTTGCCGGTTTTGGCATCAAGGGCAATGACGATGCCATCCAACGTCTGGTACAGGATCTTACCGTCTGCATAATTCAGACCCCGATGCACGAGGTCGCAGCAGGCTACGGGAACCGCCTTCGGATCGTGTTTGGCAACGTACTTCCACTTGATTGGGGCCCCTTCCTTGGCCAGATCAAGCGCGAAGATGTTGTGCGAATTACCCGTAGAATAGGAGCTGTGGACATACATGGTGTTGCCCACAACCAGCGGGCCTCCCTCTTGACCGTTCAATGTCCCCAGCGAAAACGACCAGGCGACCTTCAGGTTTTTGACGTTATCGGGCGTAATCTGGCTCAGACTGCTGTAGCGGGTCGCTGCATAGTTCTTACCCTGCTGCGCCCATTGGCCATCGTCTTTCTGCAGCTTTACCAACTCTTCGTTGGCCGAGGCCATAGGCGCCGTTACGACAAGGCTTCCAGCCAGGATCAGCAGACCCCCGATCAGCGACGTGCTTCGTTTCAGGCTCATTGCATGCCTCCCTCTTCATTCGGTCCTGTTGCTTCCCAGCGAATCATCCCGTCTTTTTTCCAACCACATACTGCCGCTTCACATACGCCAGCTTTGTCATCAACACACTGAATCGAGCGGTACGTCACCCTCTTTTTCACCCCTCCTTTCTTTGGCGTGTTTCTTTACAACCGGGTAGATCGATGAACGCTCTGTAATACGATACACTACCGGATGAAGGAAAACACATTGATGATACCACGCGACCCGTCCTGCAGATATGCAACCAGGCCCTTTTCTTTGATAGCCGACAGAACAATCAGGTTCTTCCTGCCTGCACCGGTCAGATCAGCCACCGCAACGTCCCGCACCTGTCCCTCAAGCGGGATCGTCTCCCACCCCCGCGCAAAGCTACCATTTTGACGGTCAAACGCCACAACCTGGCTTGGCGGAAATGACGACTCGGTCCGAAACACCCCAATCTTTTTCGGATTGGTAAAGGTCAGCAGCTCTGTCTTGGCGTTACCCCATAACGGAGACGCCTCCACGAGGACCCGCCGCGGCAGGATCTCCCGGACTGCGTGCTCTTCAGGCGTAATCTGGAGCCCCGATCCCGACTTGAGTCCGTCGGTAATCTGGAGAGCCTGGAGCGCTCGCATGGTAGGGACGTGCAAAAAGGCAAGATGATCAACATCGCCCAGATCGTCTTTACCTTCCCAGGACGGCTTGGCCTCGCTCCCGTATGTCTTGACTCGCTGCTCGTTGATAATCACAACCTCCGATATCTGATCGCCAACGGCCTTGATCGGAGCAAATTCATAGAGATTCTTCACCTGGGCCGGAAGGGTAAGCGACTGCCCCTCAACGTACCGCTGGCCATTCCATGCCAGCCGGACAATCGGCCCCTCAAAAGCCGTGAGCTCACCCATTCGCTGACCGACCAGGATAGGCGTCTCAATACCTGGCCCTGTAACAACGCGGAGGAAATAGCCCAGCTTCTCGGCGATCCGAACGAGCCGACCGCCTTGGAGTTCCAGGACAAACGACTGCAGATCGTTTCGACCGCCTGATAGAGCGGTGACCACAACCTGGGCCTGACCGCGGCTGTTCATATCTCCCACATCAAGATGCAGGTGGCGAACAAGACGGGGGCTGCTGATCCTGGCAATCGATACCAATCGTTGATTCTGCCACCGATAGACAATCACCTCGGAGGAGGTGATCCCAACAATCTCAGGTCGCTGATCCCCATCCAGATCTCCCGCCGCCAGCGCAAGCAGCGGATCGGATAGCTCGAACGCGACGGACTCTTGCATCTTTTCACCAGAAGGTACCGTCGCATTCTCACCCGTACTGAGAAACGAAGAGGTCCCCGGCTCTCGCAACGCTCCATCGGCAACCGGCGCCTTGCGGGAAGAGACAATCCCTGAACGAGGATCTTTCGATTGCTCAGCGGTCCCAGGAGACTCTACGGTTTGACGCTCGGCTTGAATAAAAGACGGTCTTGACGCTGCTGAAGGGGCCTGTCCGGAACCGGATCCCGCGGTCGATCGTAACGAACGCGAGGGGGGAGGAGCAGCGACGACTATCGGCCCCCGTTCCGTAACCTCGACGCTTGCAACGGTCAACGGCGCTCCAGTGAAGGCCGACAGGACCTGCAGATTGAGGAACAATCCCTGGGGACTCGGGCTCAGTTTACCCAGCACGAGGAGTTGGACGTGCGTCTTTTCCGCAAGCTGCTTCAGGGTTCCAGGATCACCAAACGATTCCGTGCGCGAGGCACGCTCCCCCGCCAGGGCGGCCCGAAGAAGAGGCTCCTCGATCACCATGAAGTGGCCGGTCTTGGCCAACGCAATAGCCAGATCCTTTGTAATCGAGTGGGCATTCGCTTCTTTGACGCCGCTAACGTCGATGAGGGGAAGGGCAACTAATAGCCGATCCGAGCTGACCCGGACCAAATCCTTGACCCTGATCGCGACCCCTTCTTCTCTGGAAACGACAGCGGCCTCCGAGAATCTCTCTTTCACCTCAACAACCCTGAGGAGTCCTGTCCTCTTATCGCGCCTTCCCAGGACCTCGCCGGTCACCGGGTGTTTCACCTCATCGCCCTCCCGATAGACCTGCAGTTCCATCCCCTGATATACCTGCTTGGCTCCCAGATCGATCAGGACCCGATCCTTCTCGACTCCGGTTACGGACCCTTGAACGGCAGGGAAGGCGTTGTCCAGTTTGGCGGCAGCCTCCTCAGCAGCCTGGCCAAAAGCCAGTTCCAGTGCGCGCGCTTGAGAGGCAATAAGAGGGATACAGAACGTGACAGCAAGAGAAAGAAAGACCGGTCCGTACCAGCCACAGGGAGGGGCAACTTTTCCCGTTCTCGTATTCGTTACGCGATAGATAGAAACCTTCATGCCTTTAACCGCGACCGGCGCCGGCGCAACTGCATCCAGGAGAAGCCATACACGTCTCTCGTACCCCCGAAAGTCAATCCATTCAGAGACGCCGTTTGATGCGGTGGAGATATAGCTTACTCACTCGGAACCTGTCAAGCAATTTTTCCATTGAATATACGCCCGTTTGCGAGGCGGGACATTACGGAATCTTGGGCATCAGCAGGCGCGGCGGACCGTTCGGTCGCTCGTCGCGTACCAGCTCTTTACCCACAACCTTCCCTCCTGCAAAGCGAAAGCGGACTTGGGCTCGACCAATATAGTCGGTATCCTCTTCCTGCAATACTTTTTCGCCCTTCTCATTGTAGGCAACCCAGACATCCGACCGGCCATCCCCGTTCGTATCGTACTCTTCCCTGGCGAGGCGCTCTTTCTCAAAGAAGCGCATCAGGTCGTACCGCCCCTCGTATTTGGTGTCAACCTCTTGCCGTTGAAGAGCGCCCTCCCGAAAGTAGGTCACGACATCCATCTTCCCCTGCCGTCTGGTATCCTGCTGCCGCTTTACCGGCTTACCGTTTTCGTACCACTCTATCACATCCAGTCGGCCGGCGCCTTGCGTATCCTCTTCTCGTCGGAACAGGACACCCGCCTGAAAGAAGTAGGCAACGTTCGGCCGCCCCTGACCCAACGCATCCTCCTCTTGCCTGATGATCTGTCCGTTCTCATAATAGGCCCAGACGTCAGGCCGTCCGGATCCGCCCCGATCGGCCTCACGCCGGATCAGACGTTCGCTCTTATCGTAATACGACCAGCGGTCGATCCGTCCCGATCCTTTTGTATCCTCCTCACGCCTTGAGAGCTTCCCCTCCTGATAATAGGAGAAGAGCGTGGGCCGACCGACCCCCTTTCGATCTTCCTCATCCTGGACGAGTACGCCGGCAGCGTCATAAAATGACCTGAGGGTGACCTTTCCATCACGTTTCAATGATTCCTCGGCCCGGACCGCCTTCCCCTTTTCGTAGAAGATGAACCGATCAGCCCGCCCATCAGCGTTCAGATCCTGGTCTGCCTTGATCGGAATTCCCTGGGCGTACGTAATCCAGATATCGGGCTTCCCGTCGCCGTCGCTATCTTTTTCCGCGCTCTTTACCTGACGATCCGGCAACAAGTGATACCAGGCATCCGGTTTGCCGTCCTTATTCGTGTCCACCGCCTGAAGAATCGGGAGGCCATCCTGATAGGTCACCCAGGTATCGATTCGACCGGACCCGGCGCTGTCCACCTCTTCACGAATAATCTGTCCGTTTTCGTCATAGAAAGGCTTACTGACCGGCTTAGCCCCCCATGCGGGAGAAACGAATAGGTTGAGTAAAGAGACGACGAAAAAAAGGACTACAATCATGGAGAGATATCTCGAGGTCTGCAACAAAGCCGTCACACTTTACCCCAGGAAAAAGCAGTCAGCAGTCAGTTTCAGACAAGGCAGGGGGCAGATCGCAAGCGCTGAGAGCTGACCGCTGAAAGCTGATGGCTTCCCACCTCAGTTGAGCGCAAACTTCACCGGAAGCAGCACCCAGCTCTCCACCGGCTTCCCGCCCTTTTTGGCAGGAAAAAACGCCCACTCTCTGACCGAGTCTACCGCCGCCCGGTCCAGGATCTCGTACCCAGAGGATCGATCGACGGCAAGCCTCTCTACACGACCATCCGGCCGAACCAAGACCCGCAGGTAGACCGTTCCTTCGTATCCCTTCTCCCGCGCTAAGAGAGGATATTTGGGTAGCGGATTGATGCCGTAGTTCGGTGCCGAGGACCGCCCCACGGCGCCCCCATTGCCGGACCAGCCGATTCCTCCGGCCCCCGCGCCATAAGCAGAACCGATAGTCACCGACGGTGTCGACGGTGCGATCAACGTCGTATCAAGTCGGCCTGCTCCACCCCGACCGGCTACACCGGAGCCGACTTCGCCATCTCCGTCAGAACTGAGCACAACCGGTCCCCCCGATGCGCTGCCTAATGCCAAAGCCGTCGTGGCGCCAACACTCGTTACGTGCGATCCACCGGCAGCCATACCAACGGCCTTCGGCTCGGCAACCTGCTCATCAGGGGCGACGGGTTCCGCGTGGGCAGGTGAAGATGCCGCAATCGCTGAAGAAGGCGGCGAAACACGCGGTCGGGCTAACGCTTTCGAATTGCCCGACGGGGTCGCCGGCTGTTTGCGATGCGTGCGGTCAAGTCGCCCCGACGCGGCAGGCGACTCACTACCGTCACTCTCAATAATATTGACAACAAGGGGCTTCGGAACCGATGGAATCTTGGGAAGTCCAAAGCTGATAATCACCCAAGCCAAGATCACGTGAAAACCGGTAGAGCTCAGGAGAAACCGGCCCAGCGAACGCGGCCCAGTCTGCGAACCAACCAATAACGTCATCGCAGGATAAGCCCCACCGGAGGTCCGGCCAACCTCAGTATGGTCTTCTTGATACCCGGATACGAAGGCATTCTTGGGAGCCATGTACTTATTATAGCGAATCTACCTGAAGCAGGCGAGCCGTTTTTTGACCTCTCTCCGCTGCGGAGTCGAAGGTGACGTGTGATAACGGACATAGCTGCCATGCGCCCAGCCGGCCCACTGACAGGCAGACCTATTGTAAAGGAACCGGTTCGCATGGCGCAAGCTGGTCATATAAAATCCATATCGCCTGGGCGATCCGCGAATCGAGTGTCCACGACGCTACCATATCGTCCGTAATGGTCCCATCCAGGGTGTGCCTCCAGATACCGATTGCGTGTCCGAATTCATGGGCCACGAGTCTGCGTCCAATGTCGCCACCAGCATAAGCTGGATCGACACGTATCCTTGCGGATAGGTAGCGACCTCCAGACTCGTATGTATATAGGAACACGATCTTAAGCAAACGGGAGGGATACCTTGGCAACCTCAGAAACTGTAGCTCATACCAGCCAACACATTAATGGGAGGGGCGGGGTTCAGGAAGCGTTCGATCGGCTCGCCGGCGATCTTCGCGTTGGGCGCGAAGGTCCCGAACGTCTCGTAGCGGTTGTTAGTCAGATTGTTAAGCTTCACGAATCCCGCGAAGCGCCGCCAGCGCAGATCGAGGCCGGCGTTCAAGACCACATAGTCGTCGAGCTTTGCCTGGGTATTGGCCTCGTCGCCGCGGAGGAACTGATCGCCGACATAGGTCAGGTCGAGGGAGAGGGTGAGCCATTTGTACAGATGGTACCGCAGACCGGCGTTGACCCGATGGTTCGGGGTCGATGGGATCACATCACCTGCGTCTACCTGTTGCAACACGCCGGGCGTCCGGGGTGAGGCGAGCTGGATGCTATCCCGAAATGTCGCCCGGGTCAGTGTATAGTTCACGTATGGCTCGAGGACGTTTCGGAAGAGCCCGCGCAGGCCGAATTCGATCCCCTGCCGTCTGGTATTCCCCACGTTTTGGAAAAAGACCGTCAGCTCAGCCGGGTCGGAGACTGAAAAGATGTCGTCTCTGACGTCGGAGCGGTAGAGCGCCAGGTTCCCCTCGAGCCAGGGAAAGGGGCGCGCCCGGACGCCGACTTCGTAGTTATGGGTTCTGACGGGACTCAGCTTGGAAAACCCGGTATCCGGCGCCACGCCGGCCTGCAGCCCGACGCACGGGGAGTCGGGATCGGCGCAGGTCAGCTCCAGAAAGGCCGGAACACGATAGCCTTGCGAATACGAGAAATAGACCCCGTAGTGATCCGAGAGGTTGTAGTTGATGCCGGCCCGCGGGAGGACACGGCTGTACGAGGCCCTTCCCGACGCCTTGCCCGGCTCTTCTGGACTCGAGTCGGTGATACGGTGCCGGACGTAATCGAGGCGAAGCGCCCCGGTCACGAACAGGCTGTCGCCCGTCAGCAACAGCCCGCGCCCCAGCTCGGCGGTATCCTGGATGAAGGCCCCGACGGTATCCTGCTTATCGGAGAGGACGGAGTCCAGCGCCTTCTCAGGGCACTCTTCATCGGGATCCAGCCCGGCGGCAAACGCCTCGTCACGGCACTGTTGGCGGGACCGGTCGTTCTGCTCTTCGAAGACCCGGATGTCCACGTCGTGATGCGCGCCCTCCACCCCGAGGGTGAGGGTATTCTTACGCCCCCAGAATCGGCCCTCGTGCGTCAGTTGCGCCGCCCCGCCGCTTGAGAGGGTATCGTTAAACAGGCGGCTGTTCTCGCTGATCAGGCTGACATTGTACTGTTCGGTTTCAAGGCTTCTGGCAAAGCCGTTGAGGGCCAGGGAGAAGCCGCCGCCGAGCCGCTGGTGGACATTCAGCGTCCCCATATGCAGATCGGGATTAAAGAAATCCCCTCCGGTGAAGTTCTGCGTACGATCGACCTTCAGGATGCTTTCGGGTAGTGTCCCGGCCTGCAGGATCCGGTTGTTCTGAAACTGATAGGAGAGGGTGATGTCGGTACCGCCATGACGGAACCCCAGCTTTCCGAAGGCCTGAGACAGGCGGCTGTCGGTTTGATCCCGCCAGCCGTCTTCATCGAACTGGCTTCCGGCGAAGTAGTAATCAACGAGTCCTGCGGTCCCGCTGATGTAGCCTCCGCCTTTCCGGCGACCGAAGCTGCCGCCCGACATCTCCGGTACGATCTCCCGTTCTATGCCGCCTCGCCGGGTAATGATGTTTACCGAACCGGCCAGCGCATTTCTGCCGAACACCGCCGTCGGACCACGGATCAACTCGATCCGTTCCACGTGGTCCAAAGGCAAGAGGTCAAAATTGATCTCTTCGACGGCCGGTTCGTTTATCCGGACGCCATCGACGAAGACGCTGATCCCCTGAGGGATGCCGGTCACCGAACTTCCGGTGAACCCTCGGAAGGAAAGATCGGGCTGAAAAGAGTTACCCTGCTCGTCATTCAGATGGACTCCGGGGAGGTGTTGCATGAAGTCCTGAAGGGTCACCGCCCCGGACTGCGCAATCTCCTTGCCCGTAATCACCTGGACGCTGGCAGGTATCTCAGTCAGCGCCACCGGCGCCTCGGGCAGGCGGGCCGGCGCTGTCACGACAATTTCAGGAAGCGGGACGACCTCCTGTGCGGTTCCGGATTCCTGCGCCTGTGCGCTGCCGGCCCAATAACCCATCACCAACCCGGCAAGCACTGCAACTGCCCGCACTCGACCTCCGGTCATTAGGTTGCCTCCTTCGGGAAGCCAAAGTAGTGTCCCTGTAATCGGTTGACACTAGTGCTTAATTTCGACAGTTCGCGCACACACATCGTCATACCGGCGAAAGCCGGTATCCAGTAATCAATGGGTCCCCACTTCAAAACTGTGAGAACGACGGCGTGGGTTTTTGTTCAACGCTGAGTAAGAGGCCATAACCCGATGATCCCGAATCGTTCCGACACCCAACCCCGGAACACCCACAGAGGGGCAGATTAACACGAAAACCTATCATTGGGAGGGGATCGTCGGCAACAGGTGTTTTTTGTATCGTTCCTTTTTGCCAAGGCTGCATTCAGGCAGGTTCCATACTGATTTTGGTTTTCATCATCTGGAAGGTTGCAGCCGATGCGGTGACTGCGCTCAATGAAAACAGGATCGCGCTCAGGATCAGGCATTGTGTTTTCATGGAACTGCCTCCTTCCTCTAAAATCTGTTACCGGCGCCGACCAGAACGTTGTGGGTGGGGCAGGGTTGACGAAGCGCTATCAGTGCAGGCATCAAAAGCGCAACTTGACACCGACCCAGCCGGCTACGGGCGATCCTGGGGCGACGAATCGCTCAACGGCGATGGGGCTGCTGAAGGCGTTAAAATTGAGCGCGCCCGCCGTCTCGTAGTGGGTATCGGTGACGTTGTCGATGCGCGTCCAGATCTCCAGGTTCTTGATCGGCACGTAGCGGGCATGAAGATTCAGTATCGCGTAGGCATCCGTCTTGCTTTGGTTGTTGCCGTCGTCGCCGCGGAGATAGTTGCCGGACACGGCGATCACGTTGCCGCCGATCCAGAGATTGTCCAGCAGGGCGTACTCTGCGCCAACCTTGGCATTGTGCGTGGGAATGCCGGGAATCTGATCGCCGTCCTTGACCCTCACGCCGTCTGATTCCGTGACGCTCGCGAGCGTCACGTCGCTCTGGTAGGTGGCATCAACGTAGGCGTAGCTCCCAAAGTACCTCAGCCGCTGCCACCTGCCCTGCAGGCCGACCTCGACGCCCTGGCGGCGTGTCGCGTCAACGTTCCGGAAAAAGCCGGCCCCGCCGGTTTCAACGACGGTGAACAGGATGTCGTTGCTCAAGTCGGTGCGGAAGAAGCCGGCGTTCCACCGCAACCCATTTCCGATCGGCAGACTGCCGCGCGTGCCGAACTCGTACGTGCGGGCGACGACCTTGTTGAGCGGCGGATCGGCGACAAACGCATTCGGCAGATTGCACGGGTCATTCTCATCGGCGCAGGTCAGTTCCGCCGGAGTGGGGGCGCGAAAGCCCTCGCTGTAGGAAAAGAACAGCGTGGCGTTTTTCAGCGCTTGAAACGTCAGTCCAACGGCGGGACTGAAGCGCTCGAATGTATGGTGGCCGTTGAGATCGTCGTTCTCGCCCGACCGGTCGCGTAGGCGAATGTCCACATGTTGATATCGCCCCGACAGCGTCAGCGCCAGTCGCTCGGTGATGTCGACGGTATTGGTAATGTAGACACCGGCATTATCCTGCCGGGTGCCGACGTTCACCTCCGTCTCAAAGGGTTCCTCGCGTTCTGTGCCCACGCTGTTGCCGTCCGGCACCAGTTCCGATTCGGCCTCGCGCTGGCTGAAATGGCTTTCGTGTCGATCGAAGGCAAATCCGACAGTCAGCCGGTTGGTGCGGCCCATGATGGCGCCGCTATGCGAGAGTTGGAGCGTTCCGCCGAAGTCATCGGTGCGGGTTCTCGTCGTCCGGTCCTCACCCTCGGCTTCGCGTTCCAGCGCTCCGGTCAGCGGATTGCCGTCCTCATCAAAGAATCCGACGGCTAAGCCGGCGCACAGCCCCAGGTGCAGCGGCCGGCCGCCGGCGTCGAAGACTTCCTCGCCGGTCGCGTCGTCCATACAGCCGACCTCGGCATCCCCATTCAGGGTCTTGCGCTTGTAATAGCGATAGAACCCGTTCCCCGAGAGCAGCAGGGTATCCGTGATCCGGCGACTGCCGCGCAGGTTGAGCAGGTGCATACGATTTTCGGTCAGATCGGGGAAGGTATGGACGGCATCGCGATCTCGCTTGAGCGTACTCGTCGGCACGAAGCCGTTGCCGATGAGATCGTTGTCGGCCCAGATATAGTTGAGGTTGAGGTCGGTGCGGTCCGTCTTATACCCGATTCTACTGAATAACTGCCGCAAGTCACTCGGCGAGTGCTCGCGCCAGCCGTGTTCGTCCAGTGCGTTGAATGTCAGATACAAGTCGAACGGACCGCGCGCAACGCCGTGTTCTGCCTCCACCGCCCAGCGTCCGAAAGATCCTCCGGACGCTTCGATTTCCGTACCCTGAAAATCGAATCCGCGCTTGGTGCGGATGTTGAGGGCGCCACCGAGGGTATTCAAACCGAAGACCGGATTGGAACCGGGAATCAGATCGATTTCCGCGATAGCGGACTGGGGAATGAGGTCCCAGTTGACGGTTTCCCCGAATCCGTCGTTGAAGCGCATACCGTCCATATACACGGACAGACCGATGGGGCTGCCGGTCAGGGGCGAGGCGAGAAAACCGCGGTAGGTCACATCACTCTGCCAGGGGTTGTTCTGAGCGGCGTTGATATTGACCGAGCCGAGATTCCGGTAGAGCATATTCGAGAGATCGTGGGGGTTCTGACTCTCGACCTCTTCAGCCGCCATCTCCTGAACGTTCCCCGGGTATTTCTCGATGGGAATGCCGAGAGCCGGCAGAGGGGTATGTTCGATCACCTCTACCGCCGGGAGCTCAAAGGCCTCGAGGGGGCTCGCCTCCTGCGGAGCTTCGGGTTCTTGCGCCCACGCCGTGTCAGCCGAATACCCGATGATCAACCCGCCCACCAATCCGACTGCCAGCGCTAGAGTTCCCCGCATAGCATTACCTCCAGAAGGATGCCCCGTGTGTGTCCCATAAGTCCCTTTAGAGCGATGGTCATTCCGGGCTTCACTCCGAATCGAGTCCAGGTCAGGTTCCGGAATCCAGTCTTTCGACGCCGGATTCCCGCTCCCTGCTTAAAGCCTGCAGGGACAAGCTTCGCGGGAATGACGGCTCCAGAGTGGATGTAAGGAGGCGTCAGACGCACGGCATCAGGTCTACCTGAGTACGTTCGAGTAGACTCCTCCCCTGGGAGGACTCTAGACTGCAACACGTATGCCGGATATGACCGAGGGTAAGGAGAGGCTAAGCTGTTGGATTTTCAGCAGTGATTCCAGAGCTCGTCCGAGTCTGGGCGGGTGAACAACTGGTTGATTTCAACCGGCGGTTGGTTTCAACCAGTTGACTCCGGAAGATCACCCATCCACGTCATTGCAAGGAGCGAAGCGACGAAGCGATCCCACCGTTCTTCCGATTCTCAAGAACGCTGAGATTGCCGCGCTCCTTTCAGTCGCTCGCAATGACCGTCTTATGGATTTAGTCGTCGATTATGGCTTGCTCACGATTCAGGGCGGGTGATGCCGTGCTTTTGGATGCGATAGCGGAGGGCCTCCCGGCCGATGTTCAGTTTCCTGGCGGCCTCGGTGACATTGCCGTCCGTCAGATCCAGCGCCTGTCTGATCAGTTGTCGCTCGACCTCTTCCAGATCGACGCCCTGCTCAGGCAACCGGATAGGCAACGGCCCATCGGCATCTGCGGGGGGAGTTCGTCTTCGGCTCTCACCCCCTGGGGTCGGCATGTCCAGACCAAGCGCCGCCGGACCGATCTCGTCCCCGTCGCACACCAACAGCGCCCGCTCGACCAGATGGACAAGCTCTCGAACGTTACCCGGCCAGCGGTAGGTTTTGAGGGCCTGGATGGAGGCCTCGGTGAACCGTCTTGTGGGAAGCGAATACTTGTGCGTCAGTTGCCTGAGGAAATGGTTCGCCAGCAGGACTACATCCTCGCCGCGCTCCCGCAGCGGCGGCAGTTCCACGGTCAGAACCTTCAGACGATAGTAGAGGTCTGGGCGAAAGGCGCCGGCCTTCACAGCCGCTTCGAGGTTGCGGTTGGTGGCCGCAATAATGCGGACATTCACTTTTCGCTCCCGAAGGCTTCCCACCCGACGAACCTGCCGTCGCTCGATCGCCTTCAGCAGTTTCGCCTGAAGCTCCAGGCCCAGCTCGCCGATCTCGTCCAGAAAGAGGGTCCCCCCATCTGCCGCCTCGATCAGGCCCGGCTTTGTGGTCGTCGCGCCGGTAAACGCGCCCTTCTCGTACCCGAACAGTTCCGCTTCGGCCAGCTCTTTCGGAATCGACGTGCAGTCGATCTCCACGAACGGCTGTCCGGCAAGGCTGCCGCAACGATGGATCGCCCGCGCCACAAGATCCTTCCCGGTGCCGGTCTCACCCAACACCAGCACCGTCGGCAGTTCGCCCGCGGACCCCGGTTCAAGATGGGCGATCCGCTCGATCAACCCGATGACCTGCGTGATCCCGGGAGAGGCGCCGATGATCTCGCCATGGGCCGCCTGCTGGATCTCTTTGCGCTGGAAATACGCGAGGCGTTCCCGCAGGCGATGGGTCTCCAGCGCCTTTTCGATCACGAAACCGAGTTCGTCATGATCGACCGGCTTCTGGATGTAATCGTATGCCCCCGCCTTCATGGCGGCGACGGCGCTCTGCACGCTGCTGTAGGCGGTCACGATGATGACGATCAGATCGGGGTCAAGGGAGGTGAGCTTCTGCAGCGCCTCCAATCCGCCCATCCCGGCCAGCTTGACATCGAGCAGGATGATATCGGGCCGATTCGCGTCGAGTGAGGCGATCCCATCCTCCGCGCTCGGCAGGCTCCAGCATTCGTGGCCGTTCCTGTTCAAGGCGTGGGCCACCGAGCGGGCGAACACCACCTCGTCATCAATGACCAGTATTTTGGCCATGCTGATCGGCTCCTGTGTGATGCGTCAGTGGAAGGCGAACGTTGACGACCGTCCCGCCCTCCGGTCGGTTCGACACCGTCAGGCTCCCGCCGTGCGCGCTGATGATCTTCCGGGCCATGGTCAGGCCAAGGCCGACCCCGTCTTGCTTGGTCGTCACGTACGGCGTGAACAGTCTCTGAAGTACCTCAGGCGGGATTCCCGCGCCGTTGTCGGCAAGATCAATCGCAATACCCGCCGGTCCGTCGCCGTCGCGGATCAGTCGGGAGGCGATCATCAGCCTCCCGCCTTGGGGCGTTGCGTCACAGGCATTCGCCAGGAGCGCCACGAAGGCCTGTTCCAGATACCGTTCGTCGAGAGGTACCGGGGGCAAGCCCGGGGACGCGCTCACCTCAACCGCGATCTGCTTCTGTTCGACCATCGGGCGAACCACATCAAGCGCCTGCTCGACCACTCGATTCGGATCGGACAGTGTCAGGGTCGTCGTAATCGGTTTCAATGCAAACAGAAAATGATGGACCCACTGCCCCAAGTGGTCAACCGTGCTGATCACGCCGTTGAGGTCGGCCCGCACCTCGTCCGACACCGATGATGTGTTGAGGGCCGCCTGCGCAGACGAACGGATGCTGGCCAATGGGTTGCGGATATTGTGCGCGATATAGGCGGACAGTTCACCCGCCGCCGCCACCCGTTCGGCTTGCAACAGGCGTTCCTGAATCTCCTTAAGCGAACGGGCCATGCGGTTGATCGACGCCGCCAGATCGCCCAACTCATCCTGTGACGCCACCTGAACGCGATGATCCAGCTCCCCGGTGCTGATGACGGCGGTTGATCGACCGATCGTCTGCAGCGGCTTCACCAGCCAGCGCTGGATGCCGAACAGTAACCCGCCCCCCCACACAAGGGCCAGCAGTATGACAATGCCCGCCAGAAGCTCGCCCTGAAACCCGATGGCGACGGTTCGCTGCAGCGACCGTTGCGAGGCCGCATCATAGTAGGCGCGGAGCCGGTCGATGGCATCGTCCTGCCGCGCGAACGCGACCTGCTCCAGCTCCCGCTCAATCTTTTGTACGGCCCGGTCCCGGGCCCCTGTGGCCAGCAGGTCAAATATCTCGCTCGCCAGTGCGGTCACCTGCCGGTGCGCCTCCACGAGCGTGTCGACTCGCCCGGCTTCTTCCGGGTTACGCGAATGACGGCGAAGGTCCGCCAGCTCTTTCCCCAACGCGACGCCCAGCACATCAAACTCCTGTCGTGCGGATCGATCCCCGCTGACCAGGCGGTCGAGGATCTCTTTGATCTGTCGATACAGATCGCCCCGCAGCCTTTCGGCTTTCAGGCTCTGCGTATGGGCATAGGTGAGGTCTTCTGTCGCCGCCCGCCAGCCTCGCATGGCCCAGATCATGACCAACCCGATGCAGAGCGCCAGAACAAAGATGACCAGATAGCCGATACGAAGCTTAGTGCGGATCAGCATAGGTAAGCAGCAGCGCTCAGCTATCAGCCGTCAGCAATCAGCTAAACGATTCGAACTGAAGGCTAACTGCTGATAACTGAAAGCTCTTGTCAGAACCGGACTCGGAGGCCGCCGTGGACCAGCACAGGCATGCCGGTGGTGATGATGCCATCGGCTGTCTTGGCGACCTCATACGTGCGATCGAAGAGGTTTTCCACCGCCAGGAAGACCTCCCCAGCAGACAGCTTGGGAAGGGGGATCGACCGCCAGACCATGAGGTCCACCACAAAATAGTCGCCGAGCTTCAGCGAGTTGAGATCGTCCTCGAATTGATCCCCAACCCATCGCCCCTGGACAGATACATTAATGAGAGCCGGATTGGTATAGTTCAACTTCAATGTGAACTGATGCCTTGGAACCTGAGCGATCCGTTTTCCCTCCAATTCCGGCTGGTTTGGGGCGCTCAGAATTTCGGTATGACTATAGAGATAACTGCCCAACATCGTCCAGTTCAGGTGAGGACGGTATTCCAGCTCAGCCTCGATTCCTCTGATCCGCGTTCGGTCCAGGTTTTCCCGCTGACGGCAGACGCCGCCGGTCGGGACGAAGCCGCAAGGCTCCATGACGTCCCCTTGGCCGATCCCTTTGGTAACATTGACGACCGGATCCTTCACTTCGTTCCAAAAAGCGGTCAGCCGGCTGAATAGATTGCGTGCGATGGCGTAGTCCATGCCGACCTCCCCCCCGATCAACCGTTCCGGATCCAAATCTGCATTGCCTTCAGTGATGTCGTTTCGTACGCGGAACGGTCGAAAGAGCTCATTGATCGTCGGCGCACGAAACCCCTTGTAAAAAGAGCTTCTCAGTGAGAGCAGGTCGGTAGCTTGATAGAGAAGGGCGACCTTCGGACTGAAGGCGAATTCGTCCCGATCATCGAACTGATTATTTCGGGTGATCGCTCCGGTTTGTTTGTTTCTCTCGACGCGGGACGCATCGAAGCTCTGCCAGGAATCAAATCGACCGGCAACCGTTACCTGCCATCCGGGCGCAGGAGTAAAAATATCCTGAAAGTAGGCGCCCGTTAAAAGCTGTTCCCCGCCGGCCTTCCGTCTTCGGGTGAAATCCTGTAGAGTTTGATTGAATGTGAAGAATTCGTTGGTCTCCCCATCGATCCATCTTATATCGGTTCCCGCCGTGAGCAGATGAGACTGAAGGACACGCTTTGACCACTGCAGGTTGACCCCGGCATCTGTTGAGGGGACATCGAACTGGTTCAGCGCCGGGGTTTCAGAATTCCGATCGGCGGCCGGAGATGCAAAGGTGCTGTCAAAGGTCTGCAGGTGTGAAAAGAGTGTAAGCTGCCAGTCGCTGCCGTCGGCAGTCCGGAGTCGGCCTCCAGTCGCCATATAACCGGTCTCGGTCGAGTTCTCCTGGAGTGGGGTCCCGTTGCCGCGGTCTTCCCGAAAAAAGCTGCCGGCGAGAAAGAGCGAGGAGGCCGAGGAAGGGGTATACTCCACCCGACCGTTGAAGGTCTTGTGATTGGAGGTCGCCTGGACATCAATGTCTCCCCGCTGACTCTTTTTCACGATCTTGTAGCCGTCGGTGTCAAAGTAGTTGCCTTCAAGCGAGACGCCCCATGGCCCCGCGACATGACTCATCAGCAGGTCGGCATCGACGGTATCGCGCGTGCCGACATCAAGCTTGGCTTGAGCCACCCTCGCCTCCGGCCGCCTGGTGATGATATTGATGACCCCGCCCAGCGCATAGTTGCCCCAGACACCCGAGCCGCCGCCGCGCGCCACTTCAATACGCTCAATGCTCTCAAGCGGCACCTTGCTCCAATAGACCCAGCCGCCGAACGGATCGTTGAGCGGGACCCCGTCCAACAGCACCAGCGTCCGGCTCACCCCGCTGGGCCCGATCCCGCGAAGGGAGACACCCTGAGCGGTAGGATGCGTGACCAGGCTGCTGCTGCGTCGGAACAGACTGAATCCAGGGATCTGCCGCAACAGATCATCCACCGTTCTGGCCGGCGATTGCCGGATCTCTTCCCTCGTGATGACCGTGACATTGGCCGGGACGTCCCGCAGCCGCTGTTCGACCCGGCCGGCGGACACCACAACCGGATCGAGACGAACCGCCTCCTCAGTCCCACCCGGCGTCGGCGACCCGGCGTCGGCTGCCCACGCAATCGAAGACAGCGGCATGAGCGCGCCGAGGGCAACAAGCCCGGCTACAGTGATGATCATCGAGTACGACCTGGATGTTGCTTTACTTGCCAGCGACATTCTTCCTCCCAACTTCCCACGCTTCGCGCTATATAGGTGATAGCAAACCATCATACCAATACCTCATAGGCCTCCAGTACGCCCATAGGCATGAAAATCGTGACGCCCAACAAATCCCCCC